>JARYMD010000029.1 GCA_029907285.1 Verrucomicrobiota bacterium
ATCAGGAGCACCCGGGCTGAGCGGGGATCGATCCCCGCATCAGCCACCAGTTCAGGCGGAATCTGCTGGCGCAATATCACGTCCTGTTCAAACCTGTCCAGGCCGATGCTGTAGCGCAGGTCGGCTGCAATGGTGTCGAATGCATCGGGATAAACCACCTCATCGGGCGCAATCCAGTCGGGTTTGGTCTCTTTCAGCTCAGCCAGCAGTGCGCTTGTGCCTGTGTTGGGATCGACCAGTGCCAGACCCAGAATCCTGGAATGCAGCCGCACACAGTCAGGAGTCAGAAAATCCACCGCCGGTTCCTCTCTCGGGTCCGGAGAAAGGATCACCTGATGCTGTGTTTGTCTTGCAATGAAACAGCCTGAGCGGGTGAGCTCGAACCGGGCTTTGGCAGGGGTCCACTGGCCGGTTTTGCTGTCGAGGTAATTGAGCCCGGTGGCAAGCTCGATGCAGGAGTTGGTCGAGACTGCGGGCCGGCCCTGGATGTCAACAAACTGCCAGACCTGTTGGATTGTGCGGTGATGGGGGCCGGAGTCGGCAACAATCGGGCCTGCGACAAGCGTGGGTTCAGAGCCGGAACCAGCCCTCAGGGGCGCCAACAGCACAAAAGCACACAATCCTCCAACCATCTGTGATCTTTTCATGGCAACCGCTTCCGGGTTGAGCGGCCTGGCGCAGCGGGCTATTGGGACGGGCCGGGGCGGTCACTCTCAATGCGGCGTTGGCCGGACCGACAATTGCAATTTCGCTCGTACGCTACCCTTCCCACCGCTGTCAAGCGGAAAATTTGCCTCAATGACAGAAGGAAAAATCCGGTTTCACTTCCTGGCAGAAGCGGCATTTCAGGTCGGCTGGCTTGTCTGGAAGAAGAAGCCGGTGGAAGCTCTTTGGCAGCAGGCCAGCGTCGATGTCTTCCTGAGGGCCGTACTGGGCCTGCACAAGCAAAGTGAGTTCAAGAACAGTTGTGTTGAAGATGCTCACCAGCGCAACGTCTGGGTTTTGGCCCTGAGCAAGTTGATGCGCCCTGCGCAGATACGGTTTAAGCCACCGTGCCATTGCCCGGAGAACATTCAGATCGGCAGAAAGCCGGTCTTGAGCGGTTTGGATTCGAGCTTGCAGTTCCTGTTCAGTGAGCTGGTCTTGGCGGTCAGTTGCCGGGCCTGAGGCATTTTGAACTGCCGACTGTCGTTTGAGTTCTTTGAGGCCCCAAATAGAGTGCGAGGCACATTGTCTGCACCCCTGTAGCTTTTTGGGGTGGGGAGGGTTGGGGCTGACTTGTTTTTCTGGATGAGAATCGGCTTGGCCGCGCTCGGTCTGCTGTGGTAATCCGAGCCGAAGCATGAACAGAATTGCTTTGTTGTTTGCGGGTCAGGGCGCGCAATACGTTGGAATGGGGAAAAACCTTGCCGAGGGTTCGGCTCTTGCGCGTGCGATTGCAGAAGAGGCCGGCTCGGTTCTCGGTTACGATCTGGCGCGCATCTGCTTTGCGGGGCCGGAATCGGAGCTGGTGAAGACGGAACACGCGCAACCTGGCATTTACCTTGTGAGCTGGATGGCATTCGAGGTTCTCAGGCAATCGATGCCGGAATTGCGTTTTGAGGCCACGGCGGGTCTTTCTTTGGGCGAGTATGCTGCGCTTGCGGCTGCGGGGTCGCTGACGTTTCCCGACGGGCTGCGGCTGGTGCGGCGCCGTGGATTGTTCATGCAGGAGGCGTGTTTGGAAGCCGAAGGCGGGATGGCGGCGATCCTGGGCATGGACGAGCCGCAAGTGCATGCCGTTTGCGCCGAGACCGGCGCGCAGGTTGCGAATCTGAACTGCCCGGGCCAGATCGTCATTTCTGGTCGTGTGTCTGCGGTAAGAGCGGCGTGCGACCTTGCAAAAGCACGGGGAGCAAAGCGCGCGGTGCAACTGCAAGTTGCGGGGGCGTTTCATTCGGATCTTATGGCTTCTGCGAGGTCGAAACTTGCTGGGGAACTGGCCAAACACAAGATTTCGGAACCGTCTGTGCCGGTGGTTTCGAACGTGACAGCTCGCCCGCACGGCATGCCGACTGAGACGATGAAGCTGCTGGTTGATCAGGTGACATCGCCGGTTCGCTGGGAGAAATCGATGTGGCGCCTTGTTGACGATGGTTTCACGCACTTCGTTGAGCTTGGGCCCGGGACGGTCTTGAGCGGCTTTCTGAAGCGGATCGCGCCCGGGGTGAAGGCGTTTCACGTTGAAGACATGGCGAGTCTGGAATCGACGATTAATTCGCTCAGGAGTTGACAAGCGGGCGACAAGTCGCCACAAGAGCTGGCGGATGCAGCCGCTTAAGGATCAGATTGCAGTGGTTACCGGAGCCGGCCGGGGGATTGGACGCGCGATAGCGCTGGCGTTCGCCGGGGCCGGGGCCGATGTAGTGTGTCTTTCGCGCACGGATGAGAACGCCGGCAAAGTGGCCGACGAAGTGCGGTTGCTTGGCCGGCGCGCATGGTCAAGAGCAGTTGACGTTTCGAATTCAACCGACGTTTCTGCGGCGGTTGAATGGCTGTTGGAGCAGGCGGGGCGCGTGGACGTTCTGGTCAACAACGCCGGAGTCACGCGCGACGGGCTGCTGTTGCGCATGAGTGAGGCTGATTGGGATGCGGTTTTGAACATCAATCTCAAAGGCGCATTTCTTGTCACCAAAGCCCTGACGCGGCAGTTTTTGAAGCAGCGGTCCGGGCGGATTATTAATATTGCATCTGTGGCGGGTTTGACAGGAAATGCTGGCCAGTGCAATTATGCGGCGAGCAAGGCGGCTTTGATTGGTTTTACCAAGTCGCTTGCCCGCGAGGTGGCCAGTCGCGGCATTACCGTCAACGCGCTGGCGCCGGGGTTCATCGAGACTGATATGACGTCTGTGCTTGATGAGGCCGTGCGCGGCGAGGTAGTGAAGCGAATACCGCTGGGGTGTTTTGGGAAGCCGGAGGACATTGCGGCTGCGGCCGTGTTTCTTGCCGGCCCGGGTGGGAGGTACATTACGGGTCAAGTGTTGACCGTGGACGGCGGTATGGTTATGTGAACGAGGTCGCGAGCGGATTGCTTGTGCAAAACTTTTCAATCGGGACTTGACGCACAGGACCGGCTCGCATAGACACAGCCGAAAAAGACAACAATTGGAGCAAAGCATGTCTGCTGAAAAGTCAGTCGAACAAAGAGTAAAGGATATCATTGTTGAGCGGTTGGGTGTGAAACCGGAGCAGGTGACTTCGGAAGCCAAGTTCATCGAGGACCTTGGGGCCGACTCGCTTGACACGGTGGAGCTCGTCATGGCTCTTGAAGAAGAGTTCGGGCAGGAAATACCTGATGAAGAAGCCGAGAAGCTGCAGACCGTCGGCGATGTCATCAAGTACATCGAGGACCACCAGGGCTGAATGTCCTTTGACAGTTTCCGGGGCAGCCACCGCTGAGATGTTGGCGTGCTGCCCTTTTGTTTTATGGCAACAGAGAGCACACAGCGCAGGGTGGTAGTCACCGGGCTGGGTGTGGTCACGCCAATTGGCGAGACCATTGACACCTTTTGGGCCAATCTCATCGCCGGCAAATGCGGCATTGACCGCATTTCGCTGTTCGACCCAGCCCGGTTCGATTGCCAAATAGCCGCCGAGGTTCGCAATTTTGACCCACTCCCAGCCTTTCCTTCACCCAAGGAAGAACGAAGGTCCGACCGGTTCAGCAAGTTTGCGCTCAAAGCGGGGCTTCTTGCACTGCAAGATTCCGGGCTGGACCTCGACCGATGCGATCGGGATTCGATCGGCGTGATTATTGGTTCCGGCATAGGCGGTCTGGCAACCACTGAAGAACAACACAAGGTGCTCATGAGCCGCGGCCCTGGCCGGCTTTCACCGTTTATGATACCCATGTTGATCCTGAACATGGCGTCCGGGTTATTCTCAATTTATCATCGTTTGCGCGGCCCGAACCTTGCCACCTGCTCGGCCTGCGCCACTTCCGCGCACGCCATCGGCGAAGCATGGCGCACAATCAAAATGGGCGATGCATCGGTGATGTTCGCCGGCGGGAGCGAGGCCACAATCACCCCGCTGGGCATCGGCGGTTTCTGCGCAATGAAGGCGATGAGCACTCGCAATGACGAACCCAAGAAAGCGTCACGCCCGTTCGATGCTCAGCGCGATGGTTTCGTGATGGGCGAAGGCGCCGGGGTGATTGTCCTTGAAGAACTCGAGCATGCCAGAGCCAGAGGCGCGCGCATTTACGGCGAACTGGTCGGGTACGGCAACACCGCCGATGCGCACCACGTGACAGCTCCTGCGCCGGGGGGTGAAGGTGCAGCCCGCTGTATGAGCCGCGCCCTGCGCAGTGCGGGCATGACACCGGAGGATATCGATTACATAAACGCTCACGGCACATCCACGCCGCATAATGATGTGTGCGAGACCAGCGCGATCAAGGCTGTCTTCGGCGAGCATGCGCGCCGAGTGGCAATCAGTTCCACAAAAGGCGCCACGGGCCACATGCTGGGTGCAGCCGGCGCAGTTGAGATGGCTGCGTGTTTCAAAGTGCTCGAGACCGGCATATTGCCGCCCACAATAAACCTTGAAACCCCGGACCCCGCTTGTGACTTGGATTATGTTCCAAACGTGGCGCGGGAATGCAGGGCGCGAGCTGTCATGAACAATTCGTTCGGATTTGGCGGCCACAACGCGTGCCTTGTAGCCCGAAAATTCGAGGGTTGACCCGGCGGGTTTGGGGCTTTCCAAACAACCAATGCCGTGACCGTCAACGGGAACATATCCGCCCCATCGGCAGTGGTGTTGCCGCGAATGGCAATGGTGCAACAGCTTTTTGCGGACAACCCTGCAATCGACATCGAGGAAACTGTCCGGCAGGCGTTGGCCGGCCCCGCAAAGACACTGAAACCAAATGCGCAAGTCGCCGTGGCTGTTGGAAGCCGGGGTATTACGAACCTTGAGACAATTGTTTCGGCGGCGGTTGCAACTCTCAAGTCTGCTGGTGCTCAACCTTTTGTTCTTCCGGCGATGGGCAGTCACGGCGGTGGCACATCGACAGGCCAAACCGCACTGCTTGCAGATTTTGGTCTGACGCAAAGCCGGCTGGGCGTGCCGATCAGGGCCGCAATGGACACACAACTGGTTGGAGTCGCCGAAGGCGGCATCCCGGTTGTTGTGGGTGTGGAAGCGCTGCGTGCGGACGCCGTGCTGCTGATTTCGCGTGTCAAACCGCATACGGATTTCTCAGGGGGGATTGGCAGCGGCCTGCTGAAAATGCTCGTGGTTGGCCTTGGAAAACGCGCCGGCGCCACCAATTTCCACCGTGCAGCCGCGGTGCTGGGTCATGAAACTGTGCTGCGCAAATGCGCGCGTGTGCTGCTGGAGAATCTGCCGTTGTTGGGCGGCCTTGCGATCGTCGAAAACCAGCGCCATGCAACAGCGCGAATCGAGTATGTCAGCCCAAAGGAATTCGAACGCCGGGATGAAGCATTGTGCGCGATGGCGAGAGAAATGATGCCCACATTGCCGTTCGATTCGATAGACCTCTTGATTGTCGATCGGATGGGCAAAAACATAAGCGGCACGGGGATGGACCCGGCCATAATCGGCCGGACCGTGCACGGATATTCACTGGAGGAACTGCCGGGTCATCCGCCGCCCAAAGTGCGCCGGCTGTTTGTGCGGGAACTCAGACCCGAAAGCCGCGGAAACGCAATCGGCATCGGCTTGGCCGATTTTACCACGCAACGGCTCGTGCGGGCGATTGACGCGCGTGCCACCGCTTTGAATGCGTTGACTGCCCTCTCGCTGCAAGCCGCCAAGGTGCCGATTCATTTCGACACCGATTTGGAGGCAATTCAGCAAGCACTTGCGACTCTCCCGCAACTGGACCACTTTTCGCCTCGAGTGGTTCGCATACGCGACACGCTCTCAGTCGAGTTCTTTCAGGCGTCGGAGAATTGCCTGACTCTGCCTGAGGCCGCCGGCAGGATTGTCCCGCGCAGCGAACCACAACCAATGTCATTCGATGGCAACGGGAATCTCACGCTGCCATGGACATGAGACGCCGACTCCGGTCCCAAACAAGTTGCTGACGAAAATGATACCGGACGGCCGCCTCGGCTTTTTCCTCGAACAACGTTGGGAATACAAGCAGCGGATAAGGGCTGATCGAGGCCAGAGCGGCGGCTTCATTGGCCGCTCTGCGGATTGCCGGCGCCAGCGCCAAGTCAACGGGCTTGGTGAAGTACTCCTGCAACAGGCGATTCTTGAGCCGCTCGAGTTCCTCATGGATCGTGGCACGCCACTGACCACGGGAGGCGCTCGCAAACTCAAGTTCTGCATCGGGCGCATACCGCGTCGGCGCCCGAACC
This sequence comes from Verrucomicrobiota bacterium, assembly GCA_029907285.1. Taxonomy (GTDB): domain Bacteria; phylum Verrucomicrobiota; class Verrucomicrobiia; order Limisphaerales; family J093; genus JAAYVR01. The sequence goes on from JARYMD010000029.1 coordinate 6,375, forward strand.
GGTTTTGGCATGGTCGTCTGCTTGTTCATAACTTGTCCCTCGCAAAGTGCGTTACTGTTGTATCAGAAATCCACCGTGATTCTTGCTCGCTGACCAAAAAACCCACGATTGCGTGGCAATCGTGGGTTTTTCGGTCGAAGTCTGTAATGCGGTTCACGTACTGCCACCCACGACGCCGTGCATTTCACGCAGGCCGTGAATCATGCCACTACACAGCATGTCCAGGGCGTGTTCGTCCGGCAGTTGTTCTTGTTCGATCCTGCTATTCATCCAATTCGAGCAATGAATATGTGCAATGTTTTCAAATTGTCAAATGAGCGCCACCAAGGGCTGTGAGTTTCAGCAGCCCGAATACCTGATACCCCCGGTGCTCAGGGAAGCGTGCGTCTCAACAACTTCAGCCCGGAAATCTCACCGGCCTGAATGCATGGGTGAACACGGGCGGTGTGGCCGGTGAGATTGCCGGGTTAGATATCGGGCGGCTGCGACCATGCCTGCCCTGCCGGCCTGGCTGCACGCAAGCAGTCCCAACACGAAAACGCCGGGCAGTGCACCGTCAGCACCGCAGGGGAGAAATTAAAGCCGCTGCAGCTTTGCGAACGCAACCAACAGGCATGGCGGCAAAGGCGGCGAGAAAGGCAACGACAAAGGTTGAGACAGAGGTTGCGATTGTGCCGGGCTGTGGGTTAACCGGAGTTTGCACTGGCATTGCGCAACTGGTTTCCCCAAGATTCGTGGCAGACGACATGCGGGGTGATCCCGCAACCCGGCGATGAAAGCGAAAATAATCATTACGCCCAAAAAGGCTGTATTAGACCCGCAAGGCAAGACTGTTCAGAACGCGCTTGCGCATCTGGGTTACACTGATGTGACTGCGGTTCATGTTGGGAAGTACATTGAGATTGAACTCGGCTCGAATACCGACCCGCAAAAGGCGAGAGAAGCTCTTGACGAGGCATGCCACAAGTTCCTGAGCAATCCGATAATCGAAGACTATCAATTGGAAATTGTCCCTTGAACAACCGAAAGGAGCACATGTCGATCTTTCGTTTTGCTGTCATTCAGTTCCCCGCCTCGAACTGTGATCAGGATGCGGTACATGCAATCCGAGTTTTGGGGCATTCGGCCGACTACGTGTGGCACAAGGAAGCTTCGTTGGGCAATGTCGATGCCGTGATCATTCCCGGCGGGTTCAGCTACGGCGATTACCTTAGGACCGGCGCGATTGCGCGGTTCAGTCCCGTAATGCAGGCGGTGAGACGTTTCGCAGACGAGGGCGGACTGGTGTTGGGCATATGCAATGGATTCCAAATTCTGTGCGAAGCCGGGATGCTGCCGGGCGCGCTGATTCGGAACCGTTCACTGCAATTCCGGTGCGAGCATGTGTTTTTGAAAACCGTGACTCGCGACTCGCCCTTCACGAGATCGATCCCGGAAGGACGGCTTCTCAAGATACCCGTGGCTCACGGTGAAGGATGCTATTACGCAGATGAACCGACACTCAGCCGGTTGGCGTCGAACGGGCAGATTCTGTGGAAGTATTGCGATGTCTCGGGTCAAATCACGGATTCGGCGAACCCAAACGGCTCGCTGCTCAACATTGCCGGCATTTGCAACGAAGCGCGCAATGTGGCCGGCATGATGCCGCATCCTGAACGCGCCTGTGAATCGATCCTCGGGAGTGAAGACGGGCGCATGGTGTTCGAGAGCATGATCGGCACATTGCGTCTTGCCAGAGCGAGCGCGGCAGCGTGACGCTTAATGAAGAAAAGGGCACTGGCCCATGAAGCATGAACTCTGAGCCGGAACAAAGACCGCCTGTTGCTCCGCCATGGCAAACATCGGCGGCCCCGGCAGAAAACGCATCGCAACCACCCCCCCGCGTTCATCACACCGCGGCAGCCATCTTTGTGGGAACGGCTGAAGAAGGTTGTCCTTCCATTGGCAGGGGCAGTGCTGGTGCTGGCCAAATACGTCGGGAAACTCAAGTTCGTGGTGGTCCCGCTGCTCAAGTTCATTCCGGCCATTATGAAGACCGGCGGTTCGATGCTTGCGACGATATGGTTTTATGCGATGAGCATGGGCTGGTGGTTTGGGGTGGGATTTGTTTTGCTGATCTTCATCCACGAATGCGGCCACTTGCTGGCGGCAAAACGGATCGGACTCAAGGTGGGCGCACCGGTGTTCATTCCTTTCATGGGCGCGTTTATTGCGCTGAAAGAAGCGCCGCGCAACGCGTGGATTGAGGCGCAAGTTGGGATTGGGGGGCCGCTGGTTGGTTTTCTGGACGGCGGTCGTGTGGTGACGGCGTTATCGCCGTGGCTCTGGTTGGTTGGGTTGCCGGTGATGATCTGGCTGGCGATTAACCACTTCAATCCGATCCTGTTCCTGGTGATAGTGGCGTCTTTCCCGCGGCTGTTCTTCCTGTTCAGAGAGAAGAGCGCGGAAGAGCGTCGTTACTTCGAGGTCACGCCGCAACAAAGGGCGATCATGGCGTTGTTGTACTTCGGCCTGCTGGGTCTGCTTGTTACCGGGATGGGCATTACCCAACTGCATCCGGTGCTGTAGGGTCATCGCACGTCTGGCTTGTGAGCCGGCCTTTCAACCGGCACTGCTTTTGTCCGGGTTAGAACCCAATAGACGGGCGTGTGCCCTGCTTGGTTATTTCCTTTTCGTCCTCCCAAACTGCAAGGCCACGCGCGTCAGAGAGCGACAATTGGAAGCTGAACGTGCTCTGGCGAGTGCGTCCGGCGTGGACCGTTGTCTCGATGAACTTGCCCGAGAGGGTGAAATCGGCCATGCGTCCGGCGGTAGTTGCTGCTGTGGCTTCGAGTTCTTTGGCAAGGGGATCTTCAGCAGTGTCGCCCAACCCCCATGTGGTGCGGGTAACAGCCTTGCCGCTCTTGTTCAGGGCGACTCGGATTTTCTTCACGAGGAGGTCGATGTCGATTTGTTCGCTGGTGTTATTGACGAACCTGCTTATTGCAAGGATTGCCGGCGGGTCGGGGACGCGATCGAGGACGCCAGAAGCCAGAAGGGAATTGATCATGGCTTCGGCGGCCTGGTTGTAATCCTGGATGTTGATCTGACCGACGGTTACGACACTGCGTCTGCTGCCGGTCTCGACGTACTTGGCGCTCGAGCCGCATCCGCTGAGCAGTGCAACAGCAAGCAGCGAAACACACACCAGATACTTGTTCATATTCATGGCATTCTTGTTTTTGGATCGCCGAGGCCACGGCCATGATCTCATCCGTGAGACCAGCCGGCCCGTGCTTCGGCGACAGTTTATTGAAGAACTCATTGCTTTGGAGACTTGAATCGTTGCGCAGTGATCAATTGATAGATTTTATCAACTTGAGCCTGAAATCCTGGCATGCTGGCGTTGGGGCGACACCGGTTAAAAACTTGCTCTCGCCGCCCTCGAGCTGGGTTGTGACCCATGTGCTGGCGGGGGTGCTGACCCGCATCCCGTTCGCATCGAACCATTCGAATTGATAATTGAACCGCATGTAGCTCGAGGTGCGGTTGAGGATTTCTACCTGAATCTGGAGCAAGCCAGCCGGGGTCGTCGCCTGGTTCACCGCGACAATGCCAAGCTTTTGTTTCAGAAAAGGATCGTGCGAGATGCGCTTGTCAACGATCAACTGCCGTCTGGCGACAGGTTCGGCGCGTTCCACGGTGTTCACGCTCCCGGTGTGACAGCCGGCCAGGAGACCGGCTGCCAACAGAGCCATCGAAAGCAGCTTGACGTGGTTGATCACGTTTAACCCGCCAATTCCATCTGAGAGCCTGCAACAAAAGTTGTTCTTCATTTTAGTTTTATTTGTGAGACCAGCAATGGGCCGGCCGTTGTTATGGACTTTACATAGACAAGGTTAATCGTCCCGTCTGCCAAGTCCACCGATACCTTTTGACCGGTTCCGGGGGCGATCAATTCAATTCTGCGGTCCGGCGGGGTGAGCACGCGGCAAACGTGGAATTCTTTTGGGAGTGTGGTCCATGTGCGCAGGTCGGCTATGTTGACCGCTGCTTGGAATGCTGCAGTAAGGAATTGCGCAAGGAGCCCGAGTGCCTCGTCCTGACGCCCGGCGGCGGTATTGATAGCATAAGCCGCTGCGCCCTTGGCGATGGCAGCGGCGATTGTTTTTGTTATGACGGCGGGCAATTCATTGTTGAAATCCTGTGCAATAATGCGGTCCATGCTGGAAACCAGCGCTGTGCGGTGGGTTTTGCCCTGCGCTGAGACTTCGAGATGCGGCAGGTAATCTCCCTGAAACTCAAGAACCGGAAAGGCAGCGCCAATGTACGACACCCTGGTAAAGAGGATCGGCACGTCAATTCTGATCTGGTCCCTGACAGGGGCGCGCCCGGTTTCAAAAAGCACGTATGTTGTCGGCGGCAGTGGTTTCCCACGGAATAGGTCCTCCATCGACTCCAGATCGGCCCGGATGTACGGGTTGTCCGGGGCGAAAGCGAGCACGCGCTCGAATGATTTTCTTGCGCGCTCGAGGTCAGAGCCGTCCGCGGCCTGGGTCATGAAAAACAGGCCGTCGAGGTAAACCGTGAATGGATTCACGTAGTCTGCATACGGTTGCAGGCTGCGAACCGGCGCGTAGATGGAATCGAGCCGGCCCTTGAACTGTGGATCGGCCTCGGCTTGGGCGACTCCTTCGCGCTGACGGGCTTCAGCGATTTCCTCCTTTGCGCGCTCGATGCGCCGCTGGTTCATTTGGACGGCCTCCTGTTGGCGTTGGTAGGCCCGGATCAGGTTGACGCGCGCGCGGTCCGGCCTGCCGAGGGCAAGCTCATTGAGCGCCTCGTAGGTGCTGACCATAATTCTGTCGTAAGGGCGCCCTTCGTAAGGCAACTGCGCCTGGTTCGACAGCAACGCCAATGCTTCCCTGCCAAGCTTGACTTTTGCAGCGTCGGCGTAGCGATTCATTTGGGCGTCTGCGGCGTCGAATTCGCGGTTGCTTTCCTCGTACTTGCTGGCAGATCGCAGAATTGTGGCGTGCTCGAGGCGCCAAATCACGGCGTCTTTGCCGTTCCCGGCCGAAGCTGACTTTTGAGCTGCTTCGCGCTGGGCGCCCGCGATATCCCCGCGCGCCCAATAATCAATGATCCGATTCTGTTGGCGGTAGGTGGTGCATCCGCTCACAAGAATCCCAAGCAACAAAACCGAACAGACCAAACTGACTGGCGCGCTGGCGCGCTGGCGCGCGGTTTGCGGCGGTGCTGGTGACGAGCGCCGCCGCGGCCGGGTGAATGCCTCTGCCGGGTCGCTTGATCCTTCCGATTTGTATCGTTGGTTCGCCAAGGTCACAAAATCAGATTTGCGGATGTGCAAAATGCCGTATCCGCAGTGCGTCGCACCTGCAACAATACGGTTCCTTTTCCGAACCATGCACAGCACGTCGGCCTTGGTTTGGCAGTGGCTACAATGCAACCGCATCAGGTAGATCAGACGTCAAACCCCATGGCAAATGTTCAAGGCACGGCAAGGATCGGTTGATGGCACGGGTTACATCAAGCAGTTCCAACCGCCGCAGCCGCGCGACGGTTCATGATCTCCTGGACAATTTTGGCGGCCAGCTCGGGCTTTTCGGCGAGCGCTTTTTGGGCGGCTTCTCTGCCCTGGCCGATCAACTCGCCGGCAAACTGCATCCACGCGCCGCGCTTCTCAACAACGCCCGATTCAATTGCAACATCGAGAATGCTGCCTTCGCGGTTGATTCCATGGTTGAACAGGATGTCAAATTCAGCCTCGGCGAAGGGCGGTGCAAGTTTGTTCTTGACGATCTTGGCTTTCACGTGATTGCCGATTGCGTTTCCAGCGGCGTCCTTGATCGAGTCTTTGCGCCGGATATCGATTCGGACACTGGCGTAAAACTTGAGCGCTTTGCCGCCCGGGGTTGTTTCAGGGTTTCCGTAAATAACGCCGACCTTTTCACGTATTTGGTTTGTGAACAGACAGGCCGTTTTGGCTTTTGCGAGGACGGCCGCCAACTTGCGGAGTGCCTGGCTCATGAGACGCGCCTGCATTCCCATTGTTGGCATGCCCATCTCACCTTCGAGCTCGGCTTTGGGCACGAGCGCCGCCACAGAATCTATGACGATCACGTCCAGGGCATTCGAGCGTGCGAGGGTTTCGCAGATCGTCAACGCCTCTTCTCCGCTGTCGGGTTGCGACACAAGGAGATCATCGAGGTTTACACCAAGGCGCTTTGCATAAGCAGGGTCGAGTGCATGTTCGGCGTCGATAAAAGCCGCCAAGCCGCCGGATTTCTGCGCGTTTGCGATGACATGCAGCATGACGGTTGTTTTTCCCGAAGACTCGGGTCCGAAAATCTCGACTATGCGGCCGCGGGGTATCCCACCAACGCCGAGGGCGAGGTCAAGCGCGAGCGCGCCCGTCGGGATGACCTCGATTTTGGCTTGGGCTCTGGAATCGCCAAGCCGCATAATGCTTCCCTCGCCAAAGGTCTTGGTGATGGCCGAGATTGCAGCGTCCAAGTCCCGTTGCCTGGCGGCGCTGACACGAGATGTGTCTGCAGCAGGATTTTTCTCAGGTTGTTTGTCGCTTGCTTTGGGTGCCATTCAAAACCTCCTCTCACTAATTCAGTTTGATTAGACCAGTAATCTGCAATCGGCCGCAAGTCAACTTCGGTACATACTGAGTTGCAATTGCGCCGTGGTGTGTGTTGTGGTTTCACGCTTCATGTTCCGCCGCTACCACAGAAATGACTTGCGTTCCGCCAACAGCTTGTCCCCGGCCCAAAGACTCACTCGCCACGCTATCAACTCGCCGGCTTCGCGAAAAGCGTCGCCCATAAGACTCTGGTTGGTCCAGCGGCTCCACCCAGAGCGGGCTTTGACAGGCGTCTCGATGACCAGAGGACTGCTTTTGGGGTGGCGCGTGGTAATCAGTTCGGTTCTCAATTTGAGCCCCGGACCGGACATATTGCGCGCCTTCCACTGAATGCTGAAGCGCAAGCCCGCACATTCGGACGGGCGCTCGCGCAGACGCGCCTGGTAAGCGTCGCGCTCGAAAAGGCTCGGCGACAACGCCACTCGGCCGCTCTTGTCCACATACTGTGGCAAGACTTTTATGACGCGGCCAGTCACGTCGGCGGCACCGGCGGCGAACACTGCAAACACCAGTGCGAGGGCGATTGAATGCAAAGGGCGCATATTGGTCAAATCATGTCCTGCTGGCGACAACCTACCGCGTTGCATTTCCCGACTCAACCACGGAATGGCCCGACAACGGCAAGCGCTTGTTGACAAGCGTCGGCCTGAACTGTATCTGTATTGCGTTCATTGGCGCGTTCGTCTATCAGTTAGGACGCGGCCCTCTCAAGGCCGAAAGATGGGTGCGACTCCCATACGCGCTACCAGATTTTGATGCGTTACTTCCAGATCATCTTTAATCCGGTTAGCGCCGCCGAGTTGGCGCGGATGCCCAAGGACCTGCAATTGAAAATCTTGGGCGAGTTCCGTGGGCTTCCGCAGGAAGTGATGAGCACCGACCTCGAACGGTTCGGACGGCTCAAACGAGGCGGCAAGGTGCTCCATCGTTTCCGGCTTGGCGATTATAGGATTTACTTTGAGAAACACGAGCTGGGCGTGGTTGTGCACCGCATTCTCAGCAAGAACACCCTCAAGGATTTCAAGTTCAGGTCCAGTTTGCCATTGGCAGAGGACGAAGCCCTGCAGGACGATCCGCGGTTTTGGGAACTCATCGAGAGCGCACGCGCGTCGTCCAAGCCAGCGTGAGACCCTTCTTCCTCATCCCGCATGTGTCGAGGCAGCACCCCCGCCAGAACCGCGTCACACAGGCTAATCAAGTTCCTCGCCCAACTCGACATTCCAATATGCGAGGTCGATGAAGTGCTTCCAGCTTTCCTGGAGCTGGAGGCCGAGGTTGACCTGGACGAAAGGCCGCCATCGTGGCCGCTTTGGCTTCCGTATGAGGTGCATTCCGGCTTCTTGGGGGGTGCGATTGGCCTTGCGCGTGTTGCATTCGATGCACGAGCAGACAATGTTCTCCCACGTTGTCGGCCCTCCCCGATCGCGCGGAATAACATGGTCAAGGTTCAGGTCCTTCCGATCAAACACGCGCCCGCAGTACTGGCAGGTGTTCTTGTCGCGCTCGAAAATGTTGTGGCGGGTGAACTTGACCTCTTTCTTTGGCAGGCGATCAAACATGAGCAGGAGAATCACCTGCGGGATTCGGATTCGAAAAGAGACCGTGTGCACGCACGCTTCACCGTCGCAGTTGCTGGAGAAATGCCGCCACTCGGTGAAACTGTACGTTTGAAACGAACCGTCCTCTGATTCGACCACCACGTGTGCGCGGCCTTCGAAGAGCAAAGTGAGAGCGCGCCGCGCGGAGCAGACATTTACAGCCTGCCACAGGCGGTTGAGCACAAGCACAGGTTGATTCAAAAACGCACTCACAGCGACCCAATTGCCGGCACAGTAGCATAGAGTTGCAACAAGTGTCAATTTCCTCCTGCGGGCGTGTCCACAGTCCCGCAGTGGCTTTCATCCGTGACTGCATAGAGTGCCAGGCTCGTTGTTTCAATCGAGCGACCTGGATCTTCGTTGCCAATGATGCTCGCATGATTACTATTCACCGCGATCAGCAGGGCTGATGGTTCCGCAGTGCCGGTCATGTGCGCATTCGGAATCCCTGCTGTGCAAGCTGGCCAAATGAGAATCTGCCCGCAGTCCAGAGAAGCGTGTGAAACCGGGCGACTCCGGGGGCATTGGGACCGTGACGAACCTTGCACGAACCGGGCTTCTGTTTTGCCCGGTGACCGTTACAATGAGTGACGAACTGAAGAGACTCGAATCACTTCTGCAGGAGCGCACCGCAGAACTCGAAAGTGTCAAACGCGAGCTCGATAGTCTCGGTTTTTCGATTTCGCACGATCTCAGGGCGCCTCTCCGGGCAATAATCGGTTTCGCTGATTTGCTTCGTGACGGATGTGCCGACAGGCTCACACCGGAGAACAAGCGGCATTTGGACATTCTCTGCAACCAGGCGCAGCGCCTGAATGACATGATCGGAAGCCTGCTTTCCTATTCCCGAATTGGACGCCAACCGATGCACGTCACGTGCGTGGATATGAAAAGCCTGGCATCCGAAGCTTTCGCGGCGCTGGCGTCACAAGAACAGAACCGCGCTTTTGAGTTCAACGTCGGCGATCTGCCGCCTGCATGGGGCGACCGCGAACTGCTGGGCGTGGTTTGGCGAAACCTGATAGCCAACGCAATCAAGTTCACCCGGCAGAATCTGAAGCCGACCATCGAAGTGACAGGCAATGCTGAGACTTCAAGCCTCGTCTATCACGTGCGCGACAACGGAGTTGGCTTCGACCCGAGGTACGCCGAACGTTTGTTCGGCATGTTTCAGCGCCTTCACCCGGAAGGCGCATTCGAAGGTCTTGGATCGGGACTTGCAATCGCACAGCGCGTCATCAGCCGCCACGGCGGGCGTATTTGGGCGGAATCAAGTCCGGGACAAGGGGCTGTTTTCCACTTTTCAGTGGCTGCTCGCCGCGCCACAGAAAGCGGGACCCCGCCAGTTTCATGATGGCGAGCTGCACATTGGACTTGCAAACTTCCCCGGCAGGGGCCATATATTGGACTGCGTAATGGCTGTCGCTTGGCAGTACGTGAAGTTGTCCGAAAAGGTATGAACCACCTTCATTGGAGGAGGGCGCCTTGAGTCGCCCAGATCGTTCCCATTCGTCTTCGCGAGCCCCTGCCGTCAGGATCAACGGCAAGATTCGCGCTCGCGAAGTCAGAGTTATCGGGCCAGAGGGTGCCCAAGTCGGCATTCTGTCCTTGCATGAGGCAATCAAAATGGCCCGCGCAAACAACATGGACCTTGTCGAGGTGGCTCCAAACGCCACCCCGCCTGTTTGCCGTATTATCGACTACGGCAGGTACAGGTACGAACAGGCCAAGAAGGAAAAGGAATCGCGCAAACACCAGCACGCCAGCCGCGTCAAGGAAATCCAACTGAGCGCTTCCATTGACCCCCACGATTTCAAGGTCAAGCTCAGCCATGCCGTCGATTTCCTCTGCAACGATATGCGGGTGATGGTAACATTGCGGTTCCGTGGCCGGGAAATGGCTCACCAGGAAATCGGCCGGCAGGTTGTGGACCGGTTCGTGGCGGATTTGGCGTCTTATGGCACGCCAGTCGCTCCGCCACGGCTCGAGGGCAAAGGCATCAAAGTCATGATCACACCCCTGCCGCGGCACAAGCGCGCTCCTAATCCGCGCGCTTCGACCGAGGCACCCGCCGCTGATTCTACCAAGGCCAAACAAGACCAGGCCGCGCAGCAGGATCAGCCGAAAATGCCACAGCAGTTCCCCGGCCGCCCTGCAGAAGATCAGCCACCAACTGGTTTCGTAAACAATCCGTTTGCGACCTTGGACGGCAGGAGCAGCGACACCGGCCAGAATTAGCCGGCGCGTCACTCGGCCCGGCCGGACAGTGCGGTGATTTAACCGCGGCGCTCGTGCATTTCGGCGCCGCACTTGGGCTTTTTGTCGGCTTGGTGCAAACCACGCCCGGAAGTCCTACTGCCTCGACAGCCAGAGACACTCAAAGTTTCACTCCCGTGAGATTTTCGGGCTGGGGTGACGCTGCGGAGGGACAACATTTTTCGGCGAGGCGGGCCAGGCGCCAAGAGCGCCAAAGACCAGTTGGGCGTTATGGCACCGTATGCCTGGCCGGCCTGAGGCGGAGCCTGGCTGAAGCTGTTTTTTGGTGTTGTTGTGCTATTATTGACCGAATGAAAAACGCGATTCCCGATGGCCCGGTAACACCGGAAGAGTTCAGACGTCACCTCGCCGAGCTAATGCAGCAGCACTTTGCACGCGATCGGTCGCCCCACCGTCAAACCGATGCCGGTGAAGGCGTCGACACAGAAGAGGGCGAGCCCTCTTTCGAGTTCAGCCGCACGCCCAAAGAGGTAAAGGCCTATTTGGACCGGTTTGTCATCAAACAGGAAGAGGCAAAGAAAGTGCTGAGCGTCGCGCTATGCGATCATTACCATCACGTTCGACTTGCGTTGGCGGGAAACAGCCAGCCGAACTACGCCAAACAGAACATACTGTTGGTTGGCCCCACCGGCGTTGGCAAAACCTATCTCGTGCGAAGTCTGGCGGACCTGATCGGCGTCCCGTTCGTGAAGGCTGATGCCACCAAGTTTTCGGAAACCGGATACGTGGGGGGCGATGTTGAAGACCTCGTGCGCGAACTGCTGCGCCGTGCAAACGGCGATGTCAGGCGCGCCCAGTACGGGATTATTTACATCGACGAAATAGACAAAATCGCCGCGGCACCAAACATTCAAGGGCGGGACGTGAGCGGCCGCGGCGTTCAAACCAACCTGCTCAAACTGATGGAGGAAACCGACGTTTCGGCCCGGTCGCCGAACGACATTGCCGGCCAGCTTCAGGCGCTCATGGAATTCACGCAGCGCCGCCGCAAACCGCCCGAGGTGATCAATACAAAGCACATTCTGTTCATTGTCAGCGGCGCTTTCACCGGACTGGAGAACATCGTGCGCCGCCGTTTGCGTGAGGCAACGATCGGCTTCGCCGCGCGCCCCGGAACACCCACGCACGATCACGAAGTCGTCGCGCGCGCGAGCACGCGTGATTTCATCGAGTACGGCTTCGAACCCGAGTTCATTGGCCGTCTCCCGGTGCGCGTCTATTGCCATCCGCTTTCGACCGACGACCTTTTCAACATTCTCAAATTGTCCGAGGGCAGCATTATCCGGCAGTACGAACAGACCTTTGCTGCTTATGGCATCGAGGTGTTGTTTGTGGATGACGGCCTCCGGCGCATTGCGGAACTGGCGGCCGAAGAACAAACCGGCGCCCGGGGTTTGATGACTGTTTGTGAGCGGGTGTTTCGCGATTTCAAGTTCGAGCTGCCATCAACTCACGTAAAACGTTTCGTCGTCACGCGTGAAGTGATCGATAACCCGCCTGCCGCTCTCGAACGGTTGCTTGCCGAAAACGAAGCCGAGGAACGCGCAATTCTGCGGGGCATCGTCCATGAATTCGCGGACCGCTTCCAGAAGGAACACGGCCTCAAGCTTGTGTTCACTGCGGCTGCAATCGACAAGCTGATTGACCTGGCTGCCGAATCTCATCAGCCGTTGCGAAACTTCTGTGCCGAAAGGTTCAAGGACTATCAATTCGGCCTGAAACTCATATACCAAAACACCGGCCGATCGGAGTTCACCATCGACGTCGGCACGGTCGAGCACCCGGACAAAGCGTTGAACGACTGGGTAATCACGAGCTACCGGCCGGACGGCCAAAGCACTCCCAAATCTGAAGGTTGAGCACCTGAGTCAAGACATCTGGCCCGGCGGCGTTGTCCCGGGTTGATCTGTGCAGCGCCGTTCGCGCAGCACATTCACTGAACCGGACAGCGGTGTGATGTGATGCGTGATGCGTATTGTGCTGGCCCGCATATTTCCCAGCCCGGCGTAGCCGGAACCAAAGCCGCCTGACGGGCAACGCCCCGGCTTTTGCCCCACCCGGACCTTCAACCACGCCGGGCTGGGAAATATGCCCTGCGACTCCGTCGCTGGGAAGAGCGCGCTGATCAAGCCCCCA
>JARYMD010000002.1 GCA_029907285.1 Verrucomicrobiota bacterium
GGGCCCCGCCCGGTTCCTGATGCACCACCGACGATCAACCGCGTTGATGTTGAAGCGCAGCTTCAGCCGGTGTGCTGTTGTCTGCCACCGCAGCGCAGTCGCATCTCGGCTTCCTGGGGGTCTGCTCAACGGCTTGGCAGCAGCGCAACCCTGTCCTCGAGCCCGACGGCAACAGTTCACCGACACCAGACTGTCGCTGTTTTGCTTTGCGCTGCAGTATTTGATCCAGCGCAAGCCCGATACTTTCCGCATAGTGGCCGGACATTGCCGGTTGAACGGCTGAGGCCACGGCTTCGTTCAACCGGAGAATGCAGAGAACAGGGGGAGGCGAATCAGCTCTCAAGAGAAAACCACATCACCTGACGCCTCCCCCCGTTCTCTACATTCCTTTGGTCAGTTAGCAGCCTTCAATGCGTGCCCTCCAGGAATCCGGATGACGCCGTAAATCCATGACCCCCAAAATCAAAATCTCTTCACCGTGGATCGAATAAAACACCCCGTAAGGGAATCGGCGCATGCGGCATCGCCGCGAATGTGCCGAAACCTTCGTCCAAGCTTCGGGATTCAGAACAATCCGCTGCACGGTCCGTTCAACCTCGTCCGCAAGCTCCAAGCCCAACCCCGGCGATGCCCGCTCGTAATACTCCATCGCATGGGCCAAATCCCTTTGCGCCGGCGACAGAAATCGATACCTCACTTGGCGTGTCGTGCTCGCAGTTGCCGGAAAACCGTCGGCCCGTCAACGACTTCAATCTCTCCACGCAAGAACGCCTGATATCGATCTTCGCTTTCCTGGGCGCAAGCGGCCTCTGCATTGCGCACCGCTTCATCGTCCAAACTGCCAAGAAGCGCATCCGCCAGCAATGCACGCTCGTGCGCCGGCAGTTTGAGGGCCTCTCGTTCCAAGATCACCTTTTCCATGGCGAGACGATACAACAAACGCAACCAAAGGCAAGGACGACGTTGTCAATGTGCTGCCTTACAGCAGTACAGCAGTAGGGTCAGGTCTAATCATCTATACAATTGTTTTTCGATGCGATCGCGTATGCTGCACAGGTCCTGGTCTTTCTCCAGCTTGGGCCCAAACCTGCTCAGTCCCACCGCCACGCGTCGCTCCGTTGAGGGGCTCCACTCCGCTCGGCGGTGAATAACTTCGCCGCCGCAACAAGTTTTGCGGCCCGATTCGGATGGTGCAGGCCGTAGGTTTACAGTATCCGTGTCTGTCGGTTTTCCCGCCCCGGCGGGCCAGGTCTGCGAACGACCCGTCGTCACGACGACTTTGAGCTTACCGACCGGCCCGTCGGGCGGGGCTGGACCCTCAACGACTACTCATGAGGGCGTCTCTGATGACAGAACGACTCTTCTATATTGGCGTCGCCGGGTCAAGCCTGCGGGAAACCAAAAAGTAAAAACCCGCAACCGAAAGGAAACCGCATGACGGCTTGTCCCTATGACCTGATCATTGGCCTGGATCGCGCCGACCAAAAGGCCGATCTGTGCCTCATCCAAACCGCCACCGGCCAGCGCCGCACTGCCGTCGTAGCCACCGCCCCCTAGGCGCTCTGCGAATGGCTGGCCCAGTTGCGCCAGCAACACCCGCAGGCCCGCGTCGGGTTCTGCCTCGAACAACCCGCCGTCCACCTCATTCCGTTCCTGGAAGCTTACGCCTGCATCACGCTGCATCCCATCAACCCGATCACGCTGCAGAAGTATCGCGAGGCGTTCGTGACCAGCTGCGCCAAGGACGACACCCAGGACGCCGAGTTCCTGGCCGATCTGCTCTTAAACCATCACGCCCAGCTCCCGGTGTGGGCGCCGCAAGACAGTCAGACCCGTGCGGTGCAACAACTGGTGACGCATCGCCGCGCGTTGGTGGACGAGCGCACGGCGCTCTCCAACCGCTTGATCGCCCTGTTAAAACAGTATTATCCGCAGGCCCTGACGCTCTGCGGGGAGGACCTGTGGCGGCCGCTGTCCACCGCGTTCCTGTTGAAGTGGCCGAGCCTGGGTGCGGCGCAAAAGGCCAAACCCGCGGCGGTCAAACAGTTCTATCATCTCCAGGGCAGCCGGAGCGCGACGTTGCTCGAAGCCCGCCTGGCGTTGCTCGCCAAAGCGGTGCCGGTGACCGATGAGACGGCGGTGATCGAGAGCTTCGTGCTGCGGGTGCAACTGCTCGCGCGGGAGTTGCAACAAGTGGTGCGGGCGATTGCGGCCTTCGACGAACAGATCGCCACGGCGTATGCGGCGCATCCGGACCACGGGATCTTTGCCAGTCTGCCGGGCGCGGGTCCGGTGCTGGGCCCGCGGCTTCTGGCCAGCCTCGGGGCGGACCGGGAGCGCTTCGCCGCGAGCGCGGCGCAACTCCAATGCTACACCGGCGTGGCGCCGGTGACCAAACGCAGCGGCGGGAGCGAGCGCATTCACCGGCGCTACTGTTGCCCGAAGTTCCACCGGCAAAGCTTCCACGAGTATGCCCAGGAGAGCGTGTTGTGGGGTAGGTTGGGCGGGGGCGTTTTACCTGCAACAACGCACCAAAGGTTGTGCGCATCACACGGCGGTGCGGGCGCTGGCGTACAAGTGGCAGCGGGTGATCCGGCGCTGCTGGCAGGATCGCCAACCCTACGAAGAAGCGAAGTATGAAGCTGCGTTGCGCCAGGCCGGCAGTCCCATTGGGGCGTTGTTCGACCGGGTGGAACTGGGCAAAAGTCAGTGGAAAAATCCCGCGAAAAAAGTTAAAAAACTCCTTGTCGGATTACCTCAGAGGTGAGCTCACCTACCGCTATGGAGCTCAGCGGAATAGCGGTCAGGTGCAGCGCCTTGTTAGCTGCCTTGGTCATCTCCAGCTCAAGGTGTCGCGCCGAATGATAAACAGGATGACCAGTGCTCCGCCGAATGCTGCTGTCAAGACGGCGCCGATGAACAAAAGTAGTGCTAACTGAACTGGTGTGAAGTGGAAATGCGTCTCCAGCCAAGCACCGATTGGGCCACCGGCCAGGCAGTCAAGTAGAGCAGAACGGCATAGCTGGAGAGCGCGGCGATGGTGCTACCCCACCAAGCCCAGGGCCGCCTGAGAAACAAGGTGAGCGAGAAAACAAACCATGTGCAACAGACTCCGCCGGAGGCGGCAAGCGACCAGTCCATCGAATCCCACTCAAACCCGCCAGTCAGCGTCCTTGCGGAGACAGTCGTTACTACCCCGGCAACGCAGCCAGCGAGCAAGGCATGCATGAAGGTGTGAGCTGTCGTTTTCATTGCGCAACGTCCGGGCAGCTAACGCTCCGGATCACCGACGCCGCGCGACTAACGCCCGGAATGAAACCGGAGCGCTATCGCGGCGTTCGGTGCATCCGGTTTGTTGGGCTTGATCGTAATCACCATCGAACCCTCCGCTCTTAACCGGTTGTCGCTCACGGCAGCATCCAGTCCGCGCGGCGGGCGAAATCCGCTTGAACCGCGACGCGCCACTGCGAGACGGTCTTCCCGCAGGCCGGATCATCAAACCAGTGATTCTTCGACGGGTCCTTGCGCACGAACTTACCTCCCCAGCTCGGCTGGTCTGGTTTTTCGGGGTCATTCAGCCCGTGCGCGGCACTGACCAGATACAGGAATGACGGCGAGTCGCCTTCCCAAACCCCTGGCACACTCGGATCCCAGCCGCTCTGCGGATAGGCGGCGCCCAGCGGGCCGTGCCCCTCGCGAACGTGTGCGTTCACCCAAGCCAGGTCCGCGACGTTTTTGTCTGCGCCCGAGCTGACCCAGAACATCCCCATGTAATTCTTCTCGGAGACGATGATGAACAGGTTCGGGAAGCTCTCCAGCAGCCAGTCCGTGGTCGCGTCCTGCTTCGCGATCAAGTAGAGGCGCAGCTTGCCGAGGAAGCGTTCCAGCTCCGCCGGGCTCCGCGTGGTCCGCACCTTCCAGATGGCCTGCGCCACCTCGCACGAACCGCCCCACACGCAAATCCACACCGGGCGCGGGTCCGGTCGGTCCACAATCCGGATGATCGCGTCCGAAGCCTCGCTGTCCCTGCCCTCGCCGAGGATTTGATTGATCGGTCTGGTCTTCGTGCCTACCGCGGGCGCGCCCCACGTGCCATCGCGGCCCTGTCACGTAATGGAACGCAGCTTTTCCGCCGTGGGATACCGCGCATCATGCCGCCGGAGGTTCTCGTCCACTTGGTCGTAGAGGTCGAGCATGTCCAGAATGTTCTGCTTCCTTGCCACGTTCGCGAACGTGCCCGCCGAGGCGATCAGTCCCTCGACATCGAATTCATTCGCGTACAGGAGAAAGCGGACCATCGACTGCACGTCATCCGGATCGCTGCACTTTTCGGGCGGGTCGTCCTTCTTCACGCCTTTGACCGGGATGGCATCCAGCGGTGGAAAATCCGTCGAGACGACGACGCGCATCGCAGGGGATTTCGCCAGGGCTGCCGCGGCCTTCGGAGTCGGATCCTGCGCCCATGCGTAGGTGGCAAGCAGGCCCAATGTGATTGTCACCAAGTGGGCTTTCATTTTTACGTTTTCTTTCAGTCGATTGTCCGTCTCCCTGAAACAGCCCAACGTTGTGTACGCATACCAATTCTTTAGGGCACTGTCAACCTCTGGTTTCTGGTGACATTGCCATGTTAGAAAGATAGAATCCCTTCGTGGTAGATGCTGGCATCGTGAGCGTTCAATCACAGTCAGGACCGAACGGAATAGACCGCCCGGGGCGAGCGGCGGCTCCGTCGCAGGCACGCCGGGATGCGACTCCCAATTGGGTTGTGCGGCTGTTCTCCGCCCGGGGCGTCTTGCCGCCGCCCAAACGGCTCTTCTGGTGAGGTCATCATTTGCAGTAGTTCCTTCGCTGGTGCCGCAACCAGCCGGGCTATGGCAACCTGTCCGACCTTCGTGCGGGCTATTTGCGGGAGATCGAAAGCAGTGAAGCTGCCACCCTGACGTGGCAGTGGGTGTTCCCGTCGCGGACGTTGAGCTGGGACCCGCGGTCAGCGGTACGGCGCCGGCATCATGTGCACGAGAACGGTTTGCAGAAGGCGATCAAAGATGCGGCGCGGGTGGCGGGGATTGACAAGAACGTCAGTTGCCACACGCTGCGGCAGCGCCTCGCCGGTGCCTCGTCGCAGCGGTCTTCGAATAGGAGCTCAGGTTCGGCGGTGCAGATTGAAACCACAGCCCCTGCCCAAGCGGCGAATGAGACAGCAGTGGGAATGAATCCAGAACGCATAACCTGAGTGGCAAAATGCAAATAGAGTGCCAGGCACTTTGTTGCACACCTTTGTGCGTTGTACGTTGAGCGTTGTGCGTTGTACATTCCCAAACAGACCCCAAGCCCCGTACGGGCGGCATCTTTGTAGCAAGCCGACGCTCAACAGGATCACAAGCCCCGGAGGGGCGGCATCAAACCCGCCGCGGTCCTGGCAACGGAACCAACCGGTTTGCAGATGCGCCTTGAGTGCGATGCCGCTCCTACGGAGCTTGTCCGGTGTGGGGTGCGCCCTCACTACAAATATGTCGGCCCTACGGGCCTTGTCTCCGGCCAACTGACGACCAGGTCGGTCAACTGACAGGAACGCTCAACGTGCAACGTTCAACGGCACAGCACTCGACAGCGCACTGCTCATGAACGGGCTCAGCGGCCGACTCGGTGCCCCTCAAGCTGCTTTGGTTCCGCCTGCGCCGGGCTACGGAATATGCAAGCTAATCTGCAAATCTGACATGCATGTCGGCGTGCCACCTGCGCCGCTTTGTTCGTGCTTGAATGACGGGCGCTCATGCGCAATTGTTGCACTTGATAGCAAGTCTGGAAATGGCGCAAGAAATGATCACAAGTGCGGCGCAGACCGGGCCCCCGCACGACCGCAAGGGGCATGAACTCAACACGCCACGGTCGCCAGCAAACCAACGGTGTTAACATGAAAACTCTGCATCCTGAAGTGACGAAGTTCCTCGAAGCCAAACCAATCGGCCTTTTCGTGGACGGACATTGGCGGCCCGCAATCGGCGGAGCCACGCTCGAAGTGCGCGATCCTGGGAGCGGACGAGTCATTGCGACAGTGTCCGCCGGTGACAGCGCCGATATAGATTTGGCTGTCAAAGCCGCTGAAAAAGCGTTCAGAACAACAGACTGGGCACGCCTTCCCGCCAACGAACGGGCTGTTTTCTTGCACCGGCTTGCCGACCTCATTGACAAGCACCGCGAGATTCTTGCACAGCTCGAGTCACTCGATGTCGGCAAACCCCTGGCCGCGGCCACTACAATCGACATCCCCAACGTCGCTCAAACATTGCGTTATTTTGCCGATCTTTCCGTTCATGTCCGCCGTGCCGAACCCATAGCCGTCAGCGGGTATGAGGCAAGAAAGGTCCGGTTTCCGTACGGCGTATGCGCTTTCATCTTCCCATGGAACTTTCCGCTTTTGCTCGTTGGCTGGGGAATCGCACCTTCACTGGCTGCCGGCAACACGGTCGTAATCAAACCAGCAGAAGACACTCCGCTCTCGACGCTTTACTTCTGCAAGCTGGTCCAAGAAGCCGGCATCCCGGCGGGTGTGGTCAACGTGGTAACCGGCCTTGGCGAAACCGCCGGTGCTGCGCTCGCCAAACACCGGGCAATCAAACGCATGTCATTTACCGGCTCGCCCGAAGTTGGGCGGCTCGTGGGTGCAGCGTGCGGGCACAACCTTGTCCCAGCAAAACTCGAGCTCGGCGGGAAAGGCGCCGCAGTCGTTTTCGATGACGTAGATGTCGAGGCAACCGCGGACGCGCTGGTTGCTGCACTTACTTTCAACACCGGCCAGGTCTGTTGCACCGCTACGCGCTGGATAATACACCAACGCATTTTCGACCAGTTCATCAGCCGCGCCATTCAGAAGCTCCGCAGCGTCAACATCGGACACGGCATGGAACCAAACACACAGATGGGACCGCTCATCAGTGAAAAACAGCGGCGCCGTGTCCTTGGATACCTCGAGCGTGGGGCCTTGCAAGGAGCCAAATTCCTGTTGGAAGGCGGACCCGCCTCTGTTCCGGACCATCCGGAAGGTTACTACGTCAAACCGGCTTTGATGACCGGCGCCATTGACAATGTTTGCTGGCGCGAAGAAATCTTCGGGCCTGTTGCGTTTGTGGCCGAATTCAACGACGAATCGGAAGCGATCGCACTTGCCAACAGCACTGACTACGGCCTTGCCAACAGTGTTTGGTCAAACGACCTCGAACGCGCAAACCGCGTCGCTGAAGCCATGGTCGCCGGGAACAGTTGGATAAACGGTCACAACCTGTTCCCGCACGGCGTCCCGTACGGCGGCTGCAATCTCAGCGGTTGCGGCGGCGGTGTGCTCAGTCCCGAAACTTATCTCGATTACCTCCGGGTCCAGTCAATCGTCAGGCCGCGGTGAATCGGGCGCGGCACAGCCAAAACTGAGCGTCAAGGAAGACATTCCAGGTCGGGCCGGGCCGTTATTCTGGTACGCGAGGCGGGGGTCGAACCCACAACCTTCGGCTCCGGAGGCCGACGCTCTATCCAGTTGAGCTACTCGCGCACCGCTGAAACAACCGACCGAAAGGCGAGCAATTGGCCTGACAATAATCCCAAGGACTGGCCGGCGCAAGAGATTCCTGAACCAGAAGAAGCTCTGCGCTTGCTGCGCATGATTCAGCGCACAGGGCACAGTTCGAGAGTCTCTTCAAGATCAGAGAGCTGGGTGTTTGAGGCAAGTTTTGGTGGGGCGGCTCTGCCCTTGCCCCTTCCGAAGGCAGTTTCTTGACTGGGATTCTCTCAGCAGATCAGCCACGCCAAGAATTGCATCCGCACAATTCCGTCTGTGCTGAATCTGTGAAGCACATTTCTGGCCTACATATTGCGGGCGATTACGTCTGCGATTAAGGCTCCTACCGGCGGGCGCCCTTGACAACCTGATGTGCACATGAGAACCACATCAGGGTCAACAGCCCGATGATAAGCGCCTGGCTCAGCGCCGGATAGCTGTAAACCACAAACGCCAGTCCGCCGCACACGATCGTGGCCTTGACCAAGTCCCAAAACGTCATCTGCATGATCTTGTTCCCAATCCTGCAGGGTTTAACAGCGGTTGTGACCGACCATCCTGCGGCAACTCGCCGCCGGCCGGTCCCAACAGCGCCGCATTTGCACGCAAATCTGGCACGAATTCTCCAAGTGTGCAAGGACGATCGCCAAAGTCTGCATTCTTGCTTTTCAAAAGCCGGGGTGTTGCTGATCATTTGCCCGGATGAACACAGGTTACCAAATTGTAGTGTGCGGCGGGATCGTTCCCGATCCGCTGCAAACTCTCGAGCCGGTACCCACACCAACCGGTCCGGCACTGAAAAACGAGCTGGTTCTCCCAGCCACCCTTGATCCATGGGCGTGCCACGCGCTTTACGAAGCTGCGCATCTTGCGCGCCAACACCCGGGAAGCAAGGTGGTCCTGGTCAGCATCAGCCCCAAACAGCGATTGCAGCAGGTCATGATGACCATCGCACAAAAGGTCCCGTTCGATTTGGTCGCACTGGATGGGGCTGCAAGTGGATTTACCGATCCTGCTGAAACAGCAGCCGCATTGGCGGAAGCGATCAATGGCCTGCCCGGATTGAACCGGGAAAAGCTGCTTGTGTTCGGCGGCTGGGAATCCGCGTCGCGCGGCGCCGGTGTGACCTTGCAGTATTTGGCGGAGCGACTTGCCATTTCGGACGTTTTCATGGGCGTGGATGAGCTGCGGGTCCAGGCCGACGGTTCTCTTGAGGTTCTTGAACGGATCGAAGGCGGACGCCAACAGGCAAGCCGCTGTTCAGGCCCGCCGGTCGTCGTCGGATGGGCGACAGGGAAATTGCCCGAGCCGCGGAACAACCCGCAAATCGGCATGCAAAACATGCGCGCGATCATCCCTGTCCTCCAGCGCGCCAAACAGGTGAAAATCGGCGCTGAAGGTGTCAGTTTCGCTTCGGTGGCGCTTCCAAAACAGTTGAGACAAACCCGAATCGTCAGAGACGCAACCCCGGAGGCGATTGCCCGCGAGATTGTTGAATGGATCAAAGGCTGAGTATGGAATCGATTCTTTTTCTTGGCACATGCGAGGAGGACGGTTCACTGGGCAAACCCGCCCGCGAAACGCTTGGCGTGGCGTCGCAGTTGGCGGCGCAACTCCGCGCGCCATTCGCTGTCGGGCTCATCGGCACGAGTGTTCAGGAAGCCGCCAATCAAGCTGCAGATTCCGGCGCAACACGTTTCCTTGGGGTCTGCGGACCAGATTTTTCGCAGCCACGTTATGCAACTGACTCCGCGGCAGCGGAAGCATTGTGTCGCGCCGCCAACGCCACCATCATTCTCGCCCCGGGCACATCAAGGCTGATGCGATGTTTGCCCGGTGTCGCACATAGACTCAACGGGCGGGCTGACACGCATGTGACGGCTTTTGTGGCAAATGAAGGCACAATAACCGCACAGCGTTGGTATTACCGCCAGCGAATGGAGGCCCGGTTCACAAGATCGCACCGGCCATGGTTTGTTCTGATCGACCCCGGCGCAGCCCCGGTTTGGAGCGGAATCAGCCGACAGGTTGAGGTGGAAAACATCGATGTTGTTCTGCCGGATTCCGCTCGAAAAACAGAAGTCACCGGATTCAGAGAACCCGAGGCGGGCCTCAACACAATACGGCCTGATGCGGATTTGCTGTTTGTTGTTGGCGCTGGATGGACCAAGAAACAGCCCGACGGCAAAGTCCACGCCGCCGAAGCAGAACAGCTCATCCTCGAGTTCCTCACGCGCACGCGATGTTCGTTGGGCAGCAGCAAGTCGCTGGTCGACCTTGGCAGTGAGGGGCAGCCGGTTCTGAGTTTCTTGTCACACCTCAATCAGATCGGCCAAACCGGCTCGACTCCAAGGCACCCGAAAGGGCTTGCCACCTGTTGCCACGGCGAAGAACCTCACACGATCGGATGGCGTTTCATCAGCGAGCGGCGCGCCATCAATCTTGATCCACAGTGCGGATGGGCGCGCGGCAAAGCCGATGTGCTCTACGTGGCCGACGCGTTCGCGGTGCTCAAACGAATCAACGAGTTACTCAGCGAAACCTGACCCGGAACTGCGGCCGAGGTTTGCCCAAGCTCACGAAACCGTCACGCCAAACGTTCGGTTGCAACAGTTGTTGCACATGAGCGCTTGGGTTGAATCCTGCACATGGTCCGCGCAGGCGCAATGACTCAGCCATGCGCTGCATCTTGGTCCGAAGGCGCGATGCACTGGATTCGGGCATTTCACTCGAAGAACAGGACAAAGACCTGGTTGTTCCACTGAGAAATCGAAGCTTTCGAATCCGCGTCTGCGCCCGTTGAATCGCCCGTGCGAATGCGATGGCCTCCCAACACCCTGCGCACATAGGCGATCTTCTTTCCGTCAGGAGAAAACACGCACGCTTCAGGTCGGGGTGCGGTTTCTTCCGATGCCGGTGCGGTGAGTCTATGCGTGACCCCGGATTCGGTGTCCGTGACACACACGCTTCTATCCATTGTATGAGCAATGTACCGGCCGTCCGGGCTCCAACTGAAAGCACTGTCAATCGAGTTCGGGTTGCGCGTCAGTTGCTTTGGTTGGCCGCCATTCGGTGAAACTGTCCAAATCTGGACCACGCCATCGTCGTCCTTCATCAAGAACGCGATCCTGGTTCCGTCTGGCGAGGATCGCAACCAATGACGCGGGCCCTGAATGCCGGGGTGTTTTCTGTCGGCTGTGAAAGTCAAACGTCGCTGTACTGTGCCCATGGGCGGGCAAGGCCGCCTGGTCAGAGTGCCTGCAAGAGGGCCGCTGCCAGCCACAGTGGGATCGTCTGGCAAATCCACGATGAACACCTCGGCAATGGTTTGGCCTTCAGAAGTGACCACGTGCCCTTGGAACGCCAGCGCACGCCGCTGGCGTGCGCCGTCCGGGCGCAGGTAACCGTTCACCCCGACCCAGCCTTCCTCAAAAGCGCGTTTGATTTCGTCTGAACCCGGCTTTGGTTTTGCCACTGTCCGCGTCACCAACACCGAATAATATTCCCCATCATGATTCCGCGGATGATCTCGGTCCACATGCACGGGCCGGCCCGGAATGCTCACGCCGACGTTGCGCAGATTGATCTCGTGCTCGCCGGTCTCATCACTGAATTGGCTTAGCACATGATCCTCGTATGTGAAACTGACCCATTCGCCAGCGGCATCCCAGACGTGGACATGCGATCCGCCGCGAAGTGCTCCCGGAGTAAAAGGCGGAGTGAGGTCTCGAGCATCAAGGTTGACCGCCTCCCCGGGACGCGAAACATCCACGATCACACCCTGCCTGTGAGCAGGGCCGTACGACCAATCGGGCGTCGGATTCTCAGGGCCCAAGATGAACACCACCTTGTTTTCGCGTGGATGAAACGTGGCAACGCCGCAATGAGCGCCGTTCTTGCTCTTGTACAATACCCGCGTTTCGCCAGTCCGGATGTTTGCAATTTCGATTGAATCGCCAGTGAACAATTCCCCTGCAGGGTCCGGCCGCGTGTCGTACACGACCCATTCACTGTCCGGCGACCAAACACCGATGTTGGTCAGGATGTGCCCTTTGGGATCACTTGTAATCTGCTTTTCGACGGCTTTCATGGGAATCGCTGCGAGCGGTTGACCAGTTGGCGAACCGATTGCGCAGCATAATGCGAAAATCACGCCGCATTGAGGAGCGCATCTGGTCACTGCGCGGCTCATACTCGAGGAGTTTAATCTGCGTTTGTGCACCGAATAGTCCACGTGCCCTGGAACTGCGCCGCACTCACCCGAATTCAGTCTTCGTGCCGGCTCCGGCAAACAGCGAGCCTTCAGCCGATCATTTCAGTTTTCGCCACTGAATGTTCCGAAACGCGCCCGTGGTCTGGTAGGTGCAAATCCCAAAAGGCTGGTTTTCCTCGATCTCACCCGGGCGCACGGTGATTCGTTTCCCTTCCAGTTCGACGTCGGCCATTTTTTCCTTGCCTATCCATGCTTCGAGTTTGCTTCGCGTGACGCGGACCCGGATTCTGTACCACTTGTTGGGTTCGAAGGCCTTGTACTTTGTTGTTTCGTTCATGGACGCATCATTGCCGTCGATGCTCGAGATTCCCACCAGACCACCACCCCAGCCTCCGACAATGAAGCTGCAGCACGAATCTCCAACCACGAAAGTCAACCCACAGAAAAAGTCCTGGCCCGCCAGCTT
Organism: Verrucomicrobiota bacterium; assembly: GCA_029907285.1. Taxonomy (GTDB): domain Bacteria; phylum Verrucomicrobiota; class Verrucomicrobiia; order Limisphaerales; family J093; genus JAAYVR01. The sequence goes on from JARYMD010000002.1 coordinate 12,229, forward strand.
CATCGCGTCCAGCGCAAGTTCGTAGTCCCAACATGGTATGTCATTTGTCTTGACAAGGTTTACCCCCGTCAGCATCGCTCCCATCTCAAGCACCAGCAGCCCGTTCTTGACCTCGACAGCGCCGTGGCCGGCGAAGTCGGTGATTTTCCAACCGTCCAAAGACACACCGTCGAACAGCAATTGCCAGTTGTCGCCTTCAAGCGGCGGCAGCTCGGCATAAGGCTCGGTCGCAGCCGGTTCCGTTGACTTGGCAGATTCGGCAACGCCCCTGGTTGCCGGAGCTTTACTGGCCGGTTTGGTCTCGGCGGTGACAGGCGTGGAAACCGCAACCGCGTTTTGCGGGTTTGCGGTTGTCATCTCTGTTTTGTTCCCAACACACCCCGCGGCCAAAACCGCAATCAACAGAATTCCAACCCCGACCGATCTGTTCATGAACTCCTTCACGGTGTTATCGTAAAGAATTGACCCGACGATTGCAAACCCTCCTTTCCTGGGCCCGGAAATCCCACCGGGTGAAGGCAACCGGTGAATCCGAGCGGGTGGCCGGTGAGATTTCCGGGTCAGAACCCGCGCTGCTTGAATCCGGCTGCCCCGGGCAGCTCACATCATGCCCCGGAGGGACGGCATCTTTGTAGCAACCCGACAGCGAACAAGCTCATAGCCCCGCAGGGACGGCATCAAACCCGCCGACGTTTGTAGTCCCGCCTTCAGGCGGCTTTTTAATCGAGCACTTATTGAGCAGCAAACGCCTTTGTGCGTTGTACGTTGAGCGTTGCACGTCGAATGTTCCCGAACAGATGTCCCATTCGGTGAACCGATGGAAACATTCAACGTACAACTTTCAACTTGCAACGTTCAACGGCGCCGCGGGTTTGCCATGCCAATAGCTTCTACTGCCAGCCGCGGTTTGTAGTCTGGCCTTCAGGCGCAGCAGAAGACGCAAATAAAGTGCCAGGCACATTGTTCACAGGTAGGGCGCGCCGTCCTCGGCGCGCCGAATGCATCGGTACATGATCTGTTCGGCTCGCTGAGGACAGCGAGCCCTACCATGCATGAACCCGTGCATACAGTTTCCGCGTAAACGCGGAACTCTAACGGTGATCGGTTCTCCCGTACCTTGGGCAATCCCACGCCCGCGGCCGTCAGAGTGTCGCCTTTAGGCGGAACAGTTTCATGAAACCGAACATGAGCACTGTTCAGTGAGCTTGCTGTGTCCCGTGTAAACACGTAACTCTGGCAGTAATCCGTTGTCGCGCACATGGTGCGGTGCCGCACCAGAGGCTGTGCGAGCATCACGCGGCTCGAGGAATCGCTGGCCTGAGCGTGGGGCTCACCAAGCATGTCTTGACACTCAACGGATGTATTTCACACTGGGCATGGTTTGTGACAGCATTCCTGATCATAGCGGTCATTGTTGTTCTGTTGACGTGGTGCGTTTACCTCGCGCGGCGGCACCAGATTGAAGATTTTCGGACCTGGGTATTGGTCGAGGGAATTCCCGTGGCCTTTGTCACCACAATTCTTTTGTTGGTGGTCTGGCTGGTATTGGGGCGAATGTGAGAGCACGCGTTGTTCCCGTGGCCGGTGTTGGGCGGCATCGACCGGCGTTTTGACTCGGCGGACAGGATGTTGTGGACGGAATCGGTTTTTCCAGACAGGCTGTCAGCAAAGAATGCGTGGCATGAGGTTCAATTGTTCATTGTACAAGCTGTTGATTTTTATGGCTGCAGCACAAATCCAACAGAACGGGATGGAAGCCGCGTCGTTCGGCCAGGACATCGAGTTTCTTCGGAAACACGTCAAAGTCGTGGTGTTGGCAGATCGGACCGGTGATTCTCAGGTGGCGGTTGTCCCCGCTTATCAGGGGCGTGTCATGACCAGCACCGCGACAGGATTGCGTGGTAGAGGTTACGGCTGGCTGAATCGCAGCCTGATTTCCTCAGGGAAACACGAGCCACACATAAACATCTACGGCGGTGAAGACCGTTTCTGGCTGGGTCCTGAGGGCGGCCAATACTCGATTTTCTTTGCTCCGGGCTCGCCATTTGATCTCGAGCATTGGTTCACGCCGCCACCGATCGACACCGAACCGTTCGATCTGGAGAGTGTCGCAGGCGACAAGGTCGTTTGTAGGCGAAGATTCGCGGTGACAAATTATGCCAATGCGAAATTTGAGGTCGAAGTCAGGCGCGAAGTGCGACTGGTGAATGCAAATGACGCGCTCGCTGATCTCGGTGTATCGGTCCCTGCTGCAGTGAAATCTGTCGGATTCGAATCAGTCAACATTGTGAAGAATGCAGGCAATGCGGATTGGCGCCCTGAAACAGGCCTGCTGTCAATTTGGATACTCGGCATGTTCAACGCCTCCCCGAAGACTACGGTTGTGATCCCGATTCGCGACGGCAGCGAAACCGAGCTTGGGCCAATTGTGAACGACGCGTACTTTGGCCGCGTGCCGCCAGACCGGTTGGTTGTGCGGCCGGGTGTCCTGTACTTCCGCGCAGACGCCAACCATCGAAGCAAGATCGGCGTCGGCCCAAAACGCGCAAAACCCATCTTCGGCAGCTACGACGCAGCCGGCAACGTGTTGACTCTTGTGCGTTTCACGCAGCCGCCGAACGCGGACAAATACGTCAACTCGATGTGGGAATTGCAAAAGAACCCGTACAGCGGAGACGTCGTTAACAGTTACAACGACGGCCCCGCCAAACCCGGTGCCCCCGGCTTCGGCAACTTTTACGAACTCGAGACTTCGTCACCCGCCCTTGCATTGGCTCCCGGAGCGGAAGCGCGCCACGTCCACACCACCATTCATCTCCATGGCAGTGAGAAGGACTTGGACCGCATTGCCCGCGCGACTTTGGGTGTTGGATTAAATGAGATACAGACCGCCTTTTCACACAGCGCGGCCGGGCACTGACCAATCAACGGCTTCGTTGTGGGCGATTGCTCTCCCGCAAACCAATTGTTAGCCTTGCCCCGTTGAAAGGCAGATTCGGTTCAGGCAAACACGAAGAATCGCGCGGATCAGTCAAGCAGAAGACCGCCCGCGCAAAATCCGTTTCCCGGCCACATCCGGCCGGGCTGAGGTTGTGGGCGTACCGGTTGGTTGGAGCGGTTGTTCTGCCGGTTCTTCTGCTTGGGTTGGCCGAAGCCGGACTGCGTTTGGCAGGATATGGATACAACCCGGCATTCTTCAAACGGGCACGTCTGCAAGACAGAGATTGCCTTGTTGCAAACGACAAGTTCGGGCTCAGCTTCTTCACGCCCGAAGCCGCACGAAACCCGCCGCCTATCGTGTTGGACGCAAAAAAAGAACCCGGCACATTCCGGGTTTTTTTGATCGGGGAATCTGCTGCGCTTGGCGATCCGAGACCGGCCTTCGGCATGGGCAGGTACCTCGAAGTCTTGTTGACCCAACGGCATCCGGACGCGAAATTCGAGGTAGTGTGCGCATCCATGACCGCCATCAACTCGCATGCGCTCCTGCCAATCGCACGCGAATGCGCCAAATTGGGTGGCGACCTTTGGATTGTTTATGCCGGCAACAACGAAATGATCGGACCGTTTGGTCCTGCATCCGTTTTCGGCCGGCACACTCCGAACCTGTTTGCCATCCGACTCGGACTGGCAGTCAAACGCACACGGCTGGGGCAGCTCATTGACAGTCTGGCGCGGCGTGTGCGGTCACAAGCTGACAAGAACACGCCATGGACCGGAATGAGCATGTTCCTCGAGCAGCGATTGCCTCCGGATGACCCGCGCCGAGACGTTGCGCACAGGCACTTCGCGGCGAACATGGAAGACATGTTGCACATTGCAGAGCGCGCCAAAACACCGGTCTTGCTATGCACTGTGGGAAGCAATTTGCGCGATTGTGCGCCATTCGCATCGATGCACTCGAGGAATTGCAGTTCCGAGGATGCTTTCGCAGGCGATGCGCTTGTAAAAAGCGCGGTTACGAACGAATCCGCCGGAAATCTGACGGCTGCGATTGCCGCCCTCGAGCAGGCAAGAGAGTTGGATGCGGGCTTTGCCGAGGTTCAGTTCAGGCTCGGGCAATGCCTGTTGCGGTCGGGCAGCCAAGCGTCTGCAGCAGTGGCGCTTGCGAACGCTCGTGATTTCGACGCATTGCCGTTCAGGGCTGACTCCGCGCTGAACAAGAGCGTTCGCGGTCTTGCCGCAAAACATGCCGATCGAAAAGTGTTCCTTGTCGATGCCGAGAACCTTCTACGGTCTCACGCGCAGCACGAAATCCCAGGGTCGGAATTGTTCTTTGAACACGTGCATTTCACTTTTGCCGGGAACTACCTCATTGCGCGCATGCTTGCCGAAGCGATCGAAAAGAATCTGCCGCCACTGCCCGGGAGAAAAACGTCAGATTGGGCAACACAGGAAGAGTGTGACCGGCTTCTTGGTTTGACCGACTGGAACCGCCTGGGCGTTGTCGAGAACGTGTTGAAGCGGATTCAGGCGCCGCCATTTGTCCAACAGGTTAATCATGAAGAGCAGGTGGAACGCTGCCGCGCGCTAATCCAGGCTGTCCGCTCGAGGCTCGCCTCGCAACAGCCGTCGCAAATCCGCGAAGTGTACCGGCAAGCCCTGTTGCGCCGGCCGCGCGACCATTACCTTTACGAGAACTTCGCCGAGTTCCTCGAAGCCACCGGGGACATCGACGGCGCCATCACTCAATGGGAGGCCATCTGCAGCATGTTGCCCGAGCACTTCGTCGCGCATGTGCACGCGGGCCGATTGCTGGCGCGCCGACAGCAGTGGAGCGCCGCTGAAGAACGCCTTCGAAAAGCGCTGAAACTGGAACCGCGTTCCCCCGAAGGCCACCTTGAGCTTGGCAAAGTCCTCGCAGAACGCGGCATGACACAATCGGCAATAGCCGAATACAACGAAGCGCTGCGGTGGGCGCCGGGCAATGCCATGGCATATTTTCACATGGCAGACGCTCTGGCGAAGCTTGGCAAACGCTCAGAAGCCACCGAAGCCCTCGCAAAAGCTGTCCAGCTTCAACCGTCGTTCTGGGAGGCGCGCTACCTGTTGGGAGTCGAGCTTGCCATGAACAACAAACTGGCTGAAGCGCAGCATCAGTTCGAGCAAACGATCCGGTGGCGCCCAAATCATGTCCTGGCTCACCTGAACCTTGGCGTTGCTTATGCGCTGCAGGGACGACTGGAAGCCGCCCGTCTCGAGTTCCAAGAGACACTAAGACTTGATCCACAGAACCAGAAAGCCAGGGAACACCTCGCAAGGATCGAGGCCATGCTCAGCAAACAACCTCCGATTGCCCCGTGAGCGGCAAGAACCCGCTCGCCGTCATTGCACCGCATGCATGGTCCGCCGGAGGCCGAGCCCCGCCAAGTTCACTCCGTCACTTCATAAAGGACCGGTCCAAGGACGAATTGAACCTTTTGGCCCAGCGCAAACCACGGCGCAACCTCGGGATTGCGTGCTAACAGGTCAAAGTATTCTCTCGACCCAAACTGAACCCGGATTTTCTTGTTTGGATTGGTGTACTGGACCTGAGAGTCGATCCACTGGTCACCGTTGAAGAAAAACGTGCGTCCGCCAACAAATCGCGTCTGCTGTGTCGAAGCCAGGAGTTGCTCGGCAGCGCCCGTGCCGCTGGCACTTTGCGCCCGGCCTCTGGCATTGGGCGAGATTGCCGGCCACCGGTACATGAGTGCGCGGCTTGTCTCGGCTGCGCCGGCTTGCAAGGCATGGTCAACCTGGCTTGCAACTTTCTGGCTGGAGACATAACTCGCTGCTGCCAAAGCGGAACCCCCAGTTGCCTCGGAGAGATAGCCTTGGTACACCTCCTGAGCCACGGCGCTGACTTGTTGATTGGTCGCGAACTGGGGGAATGAGCGCATTGCCATGGGCACGTTTCTGCGTTGCTCATCCTCGTGAATCAGATAGGCGGTGTATGGGGTTACCACGCCGTGCTTGCGGGCCAGTTGGACGACTTCGTCGCGCAGTTCGGGGTTCTCACCGCGCAATCGGATTTCATCCATCAGGTAGCCAATTCTCCGCGTAGCCCAAAGGCGCGGAATGAAGTCCATGTCAGCCGCCGATTCGGGGAATTGCACCTGGTACTGGAGAGACTTTGGATTGCCGTTGAAAGCCCCTTCCAGCGTGACGTTGCCTGTCCCGTTTCCGGAATAACGCCCGACAAGGACGAGTTGTTCGCCTTTGAAGAGGTCTGGCATTGTTGGCGGATGGAGCATGGTGACGCGCACAGCATCCGGGAAATGAAGCTTGACGTTGGTGAGAACAGGTTCGTTGATCTTGTTGAAAAAGGAGGAAACTTTCACTTCGATATCTTCGTCTGGAAACACGTATGCGCTGGCGGCCCGGGTTGTCTCTGTGATGCGGTCGAGCAAATGCGTGTTAACGTCGGTGCCAATGCCGAAACAGAACACTCGAGTTGTGTTGCTGGGGCCTGCGCTGCTGCGGACCATTGCGATGATTCGGTCGTTGTCGGTTTCCCCGACCGTGGGCAGGCCGTCGGTCAGGAAAATCACATAGCAGGGACGCTTGGTGTCATCGGGGCGCACGGCAATGGCTTGTTTGAGCGCGTCATGGATTGCCGTGCCGCCCGAAGCCTTCAATTCACGCACGAACAGTTCGGCGCGGTCGCGATTGGCCCGCGCCGCGTCAACAAGGCGGCCAAACAAAGGTTCAGCCTCGGTTGAAAAACGTATTATCTCGAATCGGTCGTGTTCGTTTAGGCTCTCGACGCAGTAGGTGAGCGCTTTTTTGGCCTGATCGAGTTTCTTTCCGGCCATTGATCCGGAAGTGTCGAGCACAAATGTGATGTCTTTTGCAACGACATTCTTTGTGTCAGTCGAGAAAGACGGCGTGGCCAGAACGAGAAAATAGCCGTCGTCGGTCCCGGTTCGGTGGGTCAACAGAGTGAGGCCCACGTCGCCCTCGGCTTTCGAAAACAGCAGCACAAAGTCCGTGTCGGGTTTCACGTCTTTTGCCTCGAATCCGATTGTGGCGCGGTCATCGCCGTGTCGCCGCACTTCGACGTTGTGGCTCGGTGAATAGACGGTTTTCAACGGCCTGCTCGATTGCAGCTCGAGCTTGATGCTCACGTTGGGGACGGGTTTTGCGGAGTACTTCTCGGTGTTTAGCGGGTAAAGATATCGGGTAACCCCGGAATCTGTCTTGAGCAGTTCTGTGTACGAGAGTCTGACCCGTTTGCCCCGCCGAGGCTCGATTGGGAAAATGCGGACTTTGAACAGATCACGCCCTGCGTATTCGAGAAGGGCCGGGTCGCGGTGGCGGCGGACAATATCCTCGTAGATTTGGCGGGCTTTGTCTGCGGCGAGCAATTCGGCTTCGAGCTGGCGGCCGTCAACCTCGAGACTGAACTTGTCGATATGCGCGCCCTGCGGGACCGGGAAGACATACGTGCCCTCGAGCTGTCTGTCGTTTGGATTGTAGAACTCCTGATCCACGGTTGTCGTGGCCACTTGGTCGCGGATTTTCACGTCAACGTGATGATACTTCACCTCGAGCGGGGCGAACGTGTATGGGCGCGGCGGAGGAACAAACGGGGGGCGCGGCGGACGCGGCCCCGGCCACGGCGGAGGAAACACCGGGGGCGTTGGACCGGGGTCATGGACGATGATCAACCCATCCGCGTTGGCAACGGGTCCGATCCCGATCGTCAGATACAGGAGAGCGAGCAGCGTCTTTTTCATGGCGATTCTCATTTCACGTTGAGAAGCATTGGCACCGATTTGTTTGACGGCAATCACACCAAAATGCTCCCCGGGATTTTGGGGCTGTCATTTGGACGTTTTGAGCGTAGGTTTGGCTCATGAACTGCAAATTGATTCGAGCAGTTTTTTGTATTGGCCTGATCAGCGCAGTTATGGTTGCAAACATTTCAGATTCCCTCAATGCCGCCGAGCGAACCCAGGGCAGGTCCATGGTCGTCAGCAAGCAGGGAATAGTTGCCGCGGAACATCCGCTGGCAGCGCAAGCCGGCGCTGTAGTTCTTGCACAAGGCGGGTCGGCCGTGGACGCTGCGGTTGCCGCAAATGCAGTGATGGGCGTCGTCGCCCCAATGATGTGCGGTGTGGGCGGTGATTTGTTCGCGATTGTCTATGACGCCCGCAGCGGCACGCTGCACGGGCTTAACGCCAGCGGCTGGGCACCGGCCGGATTGACAATCGAGTTTCTGAGGCAGTGTGGCCACACGAACATGCCGCTGAGCGGCATCCATTCGGTGACAGTTCCCGGCGCTGTCGATGGGTGGGGAAAACTTGCCGGCCGGTTCGGTCGGAAACCTCTGCGCCAATCGCTCGCAGCAGCAATCCGCTACGCTGAAGACGGTTTTCCGGTGAGTGAACTCGTTGCCGAATACTGGTCTTCAGGTGAACGTTTGCTGCGCGGTGACACCAATGCAACGCGCACTTTTCTGCCTGGCGGACACGCTCCTCAGCTTGGAGATGTTTTCAAGAACCCGGACCTTGCGGCGGCCTACCGCATGATTGCAAAACGCGGTCCCAGAGTGATGTACGAGGGCGAATTGGCACGCCGCGTTGTTGGTTGGTCACAGCGGTTGGGGGGTACCCTGACCAAAGACGATTTGCGTGCGTTCGAGGCCGAATGGGTGGAACCGGTATCGGTCACGTACCGCGGTTGGACAGTGCACGAAATCCCGCCAAACGGCCAGGGCATTGCAGCGCTCATGATGTTGAATTTGATGGAATGCCAGCCACTCGCCGATTACGGCCACCTCTCAGCACGGGCACTACATGCAATGATCGAATCAAAGAAACTCGCTTACGCTGATCTGCTCAGGTACATAGCGGACCCGCGCGTTAACCGCGTGCCCGTGGCCGGTCTTCTCGACAAACAATACGCTCGGATGCGTGCCGCTCTCATAGACCCGAACCGGGCAAACTGTGACGTTGCCCCGGGCGTTCCCCCTGAAGCAGGCAACGACACAACCTATTTGTGTGCGGTCGATTCCGAAGGGAATATGATTTCACTGATTCAGAGCAACTACTACAGCTTCGGGTCCGGACTGGTTCCTGACGGGTGTGGTTTTGTTCTGCAGAACCGCGGCGGTTTGTTCAGTTTCGACCGTGGGCATCCCAACGCGCTTGCGGGGCGCAAACGCCCGTTGCACACGATAATCCCAGGCTTCATGGAAAGGGGCAGCCTAAGGATCGCGTTTGGCATCATGGGCGGCTGGAACCAGGCGCAAGCGCACGCGCAGTTCGTTGCAAACGTTGTTGATTACGGGCTCAACATTCAGGCGGCGCTCGAGGCGCCGAGATTCACGAAAATGACCTTCACCGGATGTGATGTGCAACTCGAGTCGCGCGTCCCCAGAGAATCCGTTGACCAACTCCGCGCTCTGGGCCATGAGGTCAAAACTGTCGGCGCATTCGCACAGGCCGTCGGAGGTGGCCAGGCCGTTCTGCGCGACTTTGCAAGAGGCGTCAATTACGGGGCCTCGGACCCTCGCAAAGACGGCGCAGCAATACCGCAGCCTGTTCCAATCAAGGCGAGGTAAAGGTGTCCGAGGCCGGGTATCTGACCTGGCGTTTGCGGCGTGCTCTGCACACCCTGAAGTTTGGACGTTCTCTGTTCCTTGCCCATCAGCCTCCGTTTCTGAGTTGACGGCGTTGATCACATCTGTAGGTTCCAGTTTCAGTCATTCGATTTGGACTCGAGCGTGCAAAAGGGTCGGGTGGACGTTGTCGTCACCCGATTGTTTGGCCGCAAGTCCAGCGTTCTGACCTTGGTCAAGAATGTGCCAGGACAAACATCAAACCGCCGAAAGAATATCTCGAAGACAATGCCCGATCGGCGACGATAAATGAAAGCAACCCCAATGGAACACAATCAACAAATCCAATCGGCGCACGAGCCTCGCCGCGGCTCACTGCAACAAGCTGTGCGGCGTGGCGTGTCGCGGCGCGGTTTTTTGGGAGCAACGGCTCTGGCTTTGCCCGGCTTTTGTCTCCAAGGCGCGGGTGCCGCAGATTCGCAATCCGGCAGAGCCGAAATAAAAGTTGGTTGCTTGAGCTGGTGTTTCCATGACTTTTCGCCGGGGGTCGATCCGGAGCCTGCAATCGAAATAATCGGCGAATCGGGCTTCGATGGCATCGAACTCATTGTAACCGCGCCGGGAGACCTGCGCACGTTCTGGACCGAGGCCCGAATCGACAGGTTGAAACAGAAGCTTGATCGAGCCCGTCTGAGCGTTTCACAGTTCGTGCTTTTTCAGCCCGTTGTCGAAGACCTTTCGAGCACGAACCCAGATGCCAGGGCGCGTGCCCTTGACAACTTCGAGACCGGCTGCCGCCTTGGAGCAAAACTGGGCGCGCCAATTGTCAACATCGTTGCACCATGGGCACGCGAACTCAAAGGGCCAACCGATTATCTGCCGCGCTACTACGAAATCCCAAACCCGAAACCGGGAGAGAAGTTCCATATTGATATTGCACCTGGTTTCGACTGGGAACGCGTGTGGACGCAGTTCGTGGAAACAACAAAGGCGTGTCTGGCACGCGCCAAAGCGCATGGGTTAAAGTTCACGATCGAGCACCATACCCACTGTTTGATCCCCGACGCCACAGCGTTCCTGCGCCTGTGGGACCGTGTGCGCGACCCGGCGCTCGGTTTCAACCTCGACACCGGCTGGACTCTTTTGCAACGCGAATACCCGCCAGTGGCAATTCACAAGGTCGGCGAACAGCTCATGAACCTTCACATGCGCGACATCGACGGCCAGATGCGCAGATTCGTCCATATCGGCGAAGGCGTCATGGATTTTCAGGCCATTATCTCAGCACTGAAGCAGATCGGGTTCAAAGGCTTCGTCTCGATTGAACAGGACAAGCACCCGGGCGATATGCGCGAGACCTGCCGGAGATTCTTGCGGATCATGCGCGAGTGCATCGGTTCGTAATCGCAATTCCTAACCCGGAAATCTCACCGGCTCACCGGCCAAACACATCCAGAGCTTCATCCCGGTGAGATTTCCGGGTCTTGGAAACCCGCGCCGAGAGCAGAAAATCTCAGTTTCCAGAGTTGAGGACGGGCTGCTCGAGATGGCGGATTTCGTCGATTTTGGTTCTGACACACTGTAAAGGATTTCCCTCTTCTTTCGGTGGGCGCGGGTTTCCTAAGCTTTCAGCCCTTGTTCTGGCCGCTTCGCGGGCTGAGCGCATCACGCAGTCCGTCGCCCACAAAATTGAGCGCCAAAAGTGTCCCTGCAAGTGTGCACGCGGGAAAAACAATCAGCCACCAGTAAGTCCGGATGGGATTGATCTGGCTCGCGCCTTCGGCAATGAGCGATCCGAGGCTCGCTTGGGGCGGTTGAATCCCCAGCCCCAAATAGCTCAAGAACGATTCGTAGAGCACAACCGACGGAACCGTCAGAGCAAGATACACGATAATCACCCCCGCGACGTTCGGCAGAATGTGCCGCCGCAAAATGTGCAGATGACCAGCCCCGAGCGCGCGGCTGGCCTCGACAAACGGCTGGTTGCGAAGCGACAACACCTGCCCCCGCACAATGCGCGCCATTGTCAGCCATGAAACCAATCCGAGCCCGCCGAACAGCCCGATCAGTTGAATTGTCTTTGCGGATTCGGCGCTCAAACCCATCGCCTGCCAGCGCTCGACCAACCCGTTCAGCGCCGTGATCAGGACGATCACAAAGATTATCGACGGCAACGAATACAGAATGTCCACAACGCGCATCATGATGCCGTCAATGCGCCCGCCCACGTAGCCGGCAACCGCACCCCACAACGCGCCTATTACAAGGCTCACTCCTGCTCCCACTGCGCCCACCATCAAACTGATGCGCGTTCCATAGAGGACTCGCGCCAGCATGTCGCGCCCGTGCACGTCGGTTCCGAGCCAGTGCGACAAGCTCGGCGCTGCAAACTGAAGATCGCTTATGTCGTTAGGTTCGTAGGGCCATGCAAAGGGCCCGAAAAAGGTTAGCAGCGCCAGCAACGCCATGAACCACGCACTCACAACTGCAGCGCGATTGGCCCGGAATCGATCCCAAGCCCGCTTGTCACCGCCGAGAGAAACCACACGCATAAGCCGGTCAGTCGTATCGAATTCTCGGGTCCAGCAGACTGTAGGCAAAGTCCACCAGCAGATTCAGCACCAGCAGCAATATGGCGTAAAGCAGCACAAGACCAACCACCATTGGATAGTCACGGCTCAGCGAGCTGTTCACAAGGAAAACCCCTATGCCGGGAATCTGGAACAGGTTCTCAATGACAAACGAGCCGGTCAACAGGTCCGCAAGCATCGGCCCCGAGTACGAAACCACAGGCAATATCCCGAGACGCAACCCGTGCCGCAGCAACACGGCCGTCTCCGACAATCCTTTGGCGCGCGCAGCACGTATGAAATCGCACTCGAGTGTCTGCGCCATGCCTTCTCTAAAGAGGCGCGCGACTTTTCCCGCGAAATACAAGCCAAGGCTCACCGTCGGCAACACAACATGGCGCGGGCTTTCCCAGAGCGCCGGTGGGAAAACCTCCCATTTCACTGCGAACAGCATCACCAGTATCGGGCCAACCACAAACCCCGGCACACACACCGCCAACAATGTGGCGACACTCACGCCGTGGTCACGCCAGCTCCCGCGCCGCAAAGCGCCGTAGAACCCGGCCGGAATGCCCAATCCCATCGCCAATCCAAACGCCAGTCCTCCCAATGTCAGTGAAACAGGCAGCCCTTGCAGAATTATGTCCGAGACGGTGTGATTTCTGTACTTGAGTGATGCGCCGAAATCGCCTTTCAGAAGACCGCCCAAGAATCTCGCGTATTGTTTCCACAACGGTTCGTCGAGGTGATACCTCGCAAGCAATGCGCGCTCGATCTCCGGCGATGCAGGCCTGCGCTCGCGGTCGAACGGTCCTCCCGGCGCCAGTCGAACCAACAAAAACGCCAGCGCACTGATGATCAATATCAGCAAAGGCAAACCAACAAGCCGCTTCAGGAAATACATACTGTCATCTTGTCCTCGATCGCCCTTGAAGCACCGCGCCACACAATCAGATGCAATGCACGGTCAGATGCAAATACTTTTTCTTACCCCCACACATTCATGCCGGTTCCGCATGACGGTTTGCGCCGCGGTCTGAAATCCATATTCGCCTTTGCTGATCTGCCGCCTGTTCCGGCCCGGAACACCACAGCGCAGAAAACAAGGCTCACTTTTTCAGCTCAGCCAACCTGGTTTCAAGCTCGTCAATGGAAAATCCCTCAGCCGCAACTTTCCCATCAGCGTCAACGAGTATCAACCAAGGGAAAGATTCCACTCCTGTGGCCCAGCTTGCACTCGCTGTTTTCTCGCGAACGCGGCCGACCGGGAAATGGGTAGGGCTCGAATTCTTCCATTCTTGGAACCGTTCATCGGACACAGGCGCGGTCTGGACGGCTATAACGGAGACTCCTTTGTTCTCGAGCGATTCGTACTGCTCATCAAGAAGCCGGACAGAACGCCGCGACGGCCGTTGTTCAAGGTCAAACAGACAAATGACAACCGGCTTTCCTTTTGGCACGTCCTCGGCGACAATGCCCACGTTCGCCAGATCAGGGCACGGTTTCCCTTTCATCGAAGCCGCTTTTGCAGGAGCAGGCCGGGCTCTGTCATATGGGATGATCTGGATAACGACGTTGGTTTCGCCTGCTTCGGCAGCCGTTTGCCCATAGCCACGCCGCGAACTAACATGCAACTGGGCGTTTCCTTCACAGACTTTGAATTGGAACCGACCGTCCTTGTCGGTAGCAACGCTGGTTGCCGGCTGACCGTCCCCGTAAAGGTTAACCTGCACATTCCGAACCGGCTTGTCATTCTCATCCAACACTTGTCCGGCGATAATCTTGTCAGCCACTTTCAAAACAAGGGGCGGAAGTTCGACGAAGTTTGTTCGCGATTCGCCGGTATCAACCTGCTGCTCGTCCATGCCATAACCGGGCGCGCTTGCGCGGAGCATGTATTTGGCTCCTGCAGGCAGTCCCGTGACTTCAAAAGTGCCGTCCGGCTTCGCCGGGATTTGGCCCTGGGTGACAGGACTCCATACGCGGCCCGCAATCAACCACAAATCAACCTGCGCATTTGTAACCGCACCCTCAGCAGTGTTCAAAACCCGGCCGACCAGTTTCAGGGCAGGTTTGAGCTGAACGTTCAGATTCGTGATGCCCTCCTCGATTTCCTCGGCCACCGCGAGGTTGCGGGCGCCATGCACAGCCACCAGACAAGCCGCTTCCCCTGAATCCAGAACCCATCGTTCAAGGTAGTAAGTCAGGTTGTATCCGCCGTTTGTGTCGGTCTTCGCAAGTACCGTGTCATTAAACGGATAAACTTTCATCTCAGCGCCGGCAACTGGTTTGTCTTCCGGGTCAGTTACGATGCCCGTGAGTTTGCGCTGGGCGCGCCCAGACTGCGACATGTGCTCGCCAAGCCTGACGACAACGTTTGTTTCGCCACCTTGGGCGGTTGCGTTGCCGTAATCAGCTCCGTAAACACTGGTCAAGATCGCTGTGAGCATGGCCTCGCCTTCACAGACCTGGTTGAAAGTGAAACGCCCTTTTCGATCTGCGCGCGTCGATGCACTTGGCTGTTGATCGCCGTGCAACTGCACAATTGCGCCTGCGACAGGTTTGTCCTCCGCGTCCAAAACAACGCCTGCAAGCTTCAGGTTGGCTGGTTTCAGTTCGATCGGCTCGAGTTCGACTCGTTGTGGCTCGTCGCTCGGCAACTCAAAGTTTGAGTGCCGGCCGCAGCCCGGAGCCGACACTGTCAAGCCGTACCTCCGCCCCGGCGGCAACGCGCGAATCTCGAAGCCGCCCGGCACGCCTGTATTCGTTGCGAGCCCGTCGATGACCTCCCCGTTGTCCCCGACCCAGAACACCAATGCCACCACGTGGTTTGTGATCGGTTTGCCCTGGCATTCGACGCGCCCGGCATATGAAAGCGCGGGACCAAGCGCAAGCTGCAGTGTGTTCGTCATATCTTCCAAATCCACAGCGGCAGCGAGATTGTTCTGCAAATCACGCGCCAGAACACAGCAGTTCAGATTCATCCCGGATGGTGCACGCCGCGCCTCGATCTCAAAACGGCCGGCCGCGTCTGTGACGCCATTTTCAGCAATAAGACCGTATGGACTTATGACCCGGACTTCAAGGTTCGCGGCCGGTTGGCCATCGGCTCTGCGAACAACACCCGCAATTTTCACAGGCGCCGGCATTTCCACCTCGACATGGTTCGTCTTGCCCTCTTCGATCGTGACCTGAACATTTCGTGTCCATGCGCCGTACTGGTATGCCAAAAGACTGAATATGCCAGCCGGCAACCGCACCCTTCCAACGCCGTTGCTGTCCGCATTCGACCACGCACGGAAGTTTGGCGATTGCACAAGGAGCTGGACTTCAGGCTCAGGTTTCCGATCTTCTTCGCTTACAACCGACACCTCCAATACACCGCCATGGACGGCTCTAATCTCCACGCCAGTCGTCGTGCGGCCCGGTTCGATTGTAACCTGCACCGACTCTGCCACCCACTCCGGCAAAGTGTTTGTGCCAAAAACCGCGCCGAGTTTGTATGAACCTGCAGGCACGTTCGTGATCAGAAAACTGCCATCCGCCTTCGACGAAACCTCCAGTCCGCTGTCCCACTCGGCCGAAGGCCCCCGATCGAGCACAAGTCTGGCCGTTGGCACGGGTTGAGAAGATTCCGGCATGACAATCTTGCCTTCGACACTTCCCGTGGCTTGCAACATCAGCTCGACATCTTCAGTGCCTGCCACGCACTGCATCAGACCGGGGCCGATCATCTCACTGTCTTCAAAAGGGGTGGCCTTCCCAGCCGCCGACGCAGCAAAACTGACGGCTGCGTTTGTGGGGAATCCATCGATCCTAAACCGTCCGTCATCGCCGGCTTTGGTCTTGTACAACTGGCGTGCAAGGCTCCCTGGAAGATAGTGAAACCATCGTCTCCCGGACGTTGCCGACGCGGAGCAATACACTGCGGTGGCGTGGACATCCGCTCCCGGAACCGGTTTGTCAGCCTCGTCAACGACCTTGCCAGCAATGGATGCCGGCTGCGTGAGAGTGATCCGAATCGGTTCGGACGGACGCTGATTCGCTTCAACCCAGCCATGTGCAAGGCCCGGCTTGCGCACCACAATAAAGCTGTATCGTCTGTACCGAGCAGAAGCCGGCAGCTCGAAGCCGCCTTTCGCATCAGTTATTGCTTTGGCCTCGAGCCGCAGCTCTCGAGGCACATAACCCTCGACTGCCGCATGCAACTGCACTTCGGCGCCTTCGACGGGTTGCCCTGAGGTGTCCGTCACTGTGCCTTTGACCTGTGATGCAGCGTTTGTTTGGCGGCCAACCAGGAAGAAAAGCCCCAACACAAAAGCAGGGAAATACCTTGCGATCGTTTTCATTTTTCAGGAGTTATTGCCAAACGGAGTTCAGTCTATTCCGCATTGGGATCAGGTGCGAACGTTTCAGCCGTGGAACAAAATGTTTACCCCTCCTGGATTGCTGCGAATCAGGATCGATTGCTCGATCAATCTGGCCGGCATTATTCATCGGGGCAATTGGCATTTTCCAGATGTGTTCAACATATCCGGCTCAATGCATTGGTTCAAGCCGCAAACCGCGGACGTAAACCGTTC
>JARYMD010000300.1 GCA_029907285.1 Verrucomicrobiota bacterium
CGCGCCGCCGCCATTTGATTGGATCGCGCCCGATGGCGCGTTGTGCGACGCGGCAAGGCCGGGATGGATTGTCTATAAACAAGGTGACGGGCGAGTCTCAATCCACGACTGGGGCATGGAGTTTACTGCCGCCGGCATCGTCATGCAAGCCGAGTTGCTGCTCATCAGCCGGGACCGCGCTGCGATCGACCGGTACCTTCCGAAGCTCGAACGATCGGCTCTTTTCATCGAAACAAGGCGTGACCCTGCAAACGACCTTTTCCTCGCCGGCCCCGCAGGGAATCTTCTTGCCCCAAGTTACGCAGGCCACAAACGTGCAGACGGTACCTATGGACCCGCGTATTTGGCTGGATTGTCGGTGACCTATATCGCCGCGTTGGACAGACTGATTGAATTGGAAAAACTCGCGGGCCGGACAGCCGAAGCCGCAAGGTTTGGCCGTTGTCGTGACCGGGCTCGGCGCGGGCTGGATCATTTGCTTGCGCCAGGTGGATACTTTATCAGGTCGCTTGATCCGGATGGGACGAAGCACGGCGTGTACGGCGCAGAAAAGCATGGTTACTTCGAGGCTTCGCCAAACCACGATGCCATAGCGTTTCGTGTCGTTGGAGATGCCGAGGCAAACCGCATTTTTGACGTGATGGCTTCGATTCCCGGATTGCGCCCTCACGATTTTGTTTTGCCGAATTATCCGTCGTACGACGACATGTACGAACGGCCCGAAGGGCTTTGGGCCTATGGCACGTGGGTCAATGGCGGGCATTGGTCAACCTGCGAGGCGCGCATGATTCTGGCTTATTACCGGCTTGGCAAATACGAAGACGCACGCAGGTCCATGCGGCGTTTGCTCAAGCTCGCCGACACGTTCCGAATGGACAATCCCCTGACTCGCTGCGGCAGCGATGTTTACCAGCCCAATCAGCCGATCAATCTCACGTACGACGCGTTCGGCCCGCCGGCTGCATTCGTGCGCGGGTTGTTCGAGTATTTGTACCGGGCTGATGGCCTGACAATTCTGCCCCACGTCCCGCCCGAGATCGAAGAGTTGGAGCAGCGCTTCCCAATCCGCTTTGGCACGAAACGGATTTGCCTCGCCACGCGCGGGCGCGGACCCGTTACGGGCGCACGCCTGAACGGCAAAGCATGGCCCAAGCACAACAAGCACGGCGTTTTCCTGCCATATCCTGAGACGCCTGATGAGGCGCGTGTGTTGATCCTGATGGGCGGTGCAAGCCCCGTGCCCGAGCAGAAAACGGTTCAGCTGGTCTCCGAAGCGGAGCACGCCGATCCGGCCATCAATGACAATTATGACCTTGCGGTGATGCGCCGGGAATGTGAACAGGCACTGCGCGCACTCGAACGCGAGGGACGCGGAAGCGGCTACGAGGCCGCCCATGCGCGTCTGGCGATCCGGTGCGTGGATGTCGCCCAGCAGCGGCGAATCATGGCTGGCGAAGGCAGGGTCACGAAACTGGCGCCTGCTTCCGAGGACGCAGCCCAGAAAGCCTATGTTGAGACCGCGCGCAGTCTTTGGTCGGGACTTCGGGCGGTAATCGAAAGGAAGTAAAACTGCTTCTTGATTGGAACCTGTCTCGGTCAGAGCTATTGGCTGCCCGTGTTGGCAGATGCGGGGGGAACCCTTGGTGGTGCGGTTGTGGCTGACAACGACGCCATTTGTCATGCAAACGGCGAATGGGGATGGCCAACGCCCTTCTTGCGCTATCGGCCTGATGTGTTAGGCTCGTTCCAGACAAGGGAGTTGATGTGGCCATGACAATTAAAGTGTGGTTTTGGCCTCAAACTCTGGCAACGAACAAACTGTAATACGAAAGAACCGCATGACGAAAATTGAGAGTGTATCCGCATTGGAAATCCTCGACTCGCGTGGAAATCCCACCGTGTCGGTAACCGTCAAACTCAACAATGGCATTACAGCCTCCGCATGCGTCCCATCGGGCGCTTCCACAGGAACAAGAGAAGCCGTGGAACTGCGTGACAAGGACCCGAAACGCTACGGTGGGAAAGGCGTCCTTCAGGCGGTCGCCAACGTCAACAGGGTCATTGCCCCGAAACTCAAAGGCAAATCGCCCGCTGCGCAGCGTGAAATCGACGACCTCATGCGAAGCCTTGACGGCACCGAGAACAAGGGAAAGCTCGGCGCAAACGCAATTCTCGGCGTTTCAATGGCTGTGTGCCGCGCGGCGGCGCTGGATGCGGGTCTGCCGCTCTACGCCTATATTCGGCAGCTTTACGGGGCAAAAGAGCGCAACCCTTACGTGCTCCCGGCGCCAATGATGAACGTGATCAACGGCGGCGCGCACGCGACAAACAACGTTGATTTTCAGGAGTTCATGCTCTTCCCGATCGGCGCGCCGACGTTCGCAGAAGCGCTCCGGTACGGCGCCGAGACATTCCACACACTAAAGAAGATTCTCCAAAAACGCGGTCTTGTGACGTCGGTTGGTGACGAAGGCGGTTTTGCGCCCAACCTCAAGGACAACACCCAGGCCGTCGAAGTCATCGTCAAGGCAATAGAGGAAGCCGGTTATGTGCCGGGCAAGGACATCGCGATTGCGCTCGATCCAGCCGCCAGCGAGTTCTACGAAGACGGCGTCTATGTGCTGCACAAATCAGGCGGTGGCAAAAAGACCGCAAAAGCCATGATCGCCTTGTGGGCCAAGTGGGCCGACAAATACCCGATCGTGTCGCTCGAAGACGGCATGGCCGAACAGGATAAAGAAGGGTGGCTGGAACTGACAAAGGCCCTTGGAAGCAAACTGCAGCTTGTCGGCGACGACGTTTTCGTCACGAACCCGAAGATTTTCGCCGATGGCATACGGGACGGGATCGGGAATGCGATTCTTGTGAAGCTGAACCAGATTGGCACTGTGACAGAGACCCTCGAGACAATCGCGATGGCGGCCGAGGCCGGTTACAACGCCGTGATCTCGCACAGGTCCGGCGAAACCGAGGACGCGTTCATTGCCGATCTTGCTGTTGGCACAAACGCCGGTCAAATAAAGACAGGCTCGCTTTGCCGTTCTGAGCGCATCGCCAAGTACAACAGGCTGCTCGAGATCGAGGCGGGGCTGGGCAAGAAAGCGCGCTACGGTGGCTCGATGTTCAAGGCCGGCAAGTAAAAGCCGCTTCCGAACACTCACGCATTCTTGGGCCGGTGTGGGCGAGGTTGCATTCCCAGCCCACACCGGTTAATATGGAGTCTGTATGAGTCGATGCCTTGAGTTTGAGGATATTTTGAGAATCAACCGGCCTGAAATCGACAGGCTGCAGGAGATTGGTGACTCATTCGAGAGTCTGGATCAGGCTGGGGCTTGTGAGATGTTTAGCCAACAAGTCCAACTGCTCGAAGGCGCCGTCATTCAGTGCTATAAAATCGCTGCAGTTGTGGCACGAAAGGGAGGCGAGTTTTCCGATGTGGCCGAAGTTTGGGAGCGAATGAGCCAGTTTTGCCAGTTGGCTCTCGAGGTATTGCGCAGCCTCAAGGACAAGTATCCCCACTGCGGCACAGCGCAACTTTACGATCTTGTGCTTGACTACAAGCTGGCCGCTGACAAACGGCTGAAAGCAGTGCAGGAGGAGATCGAATGCGAGAAGAGGTCAGCGATTCCGAACGGCTTGTTTCCAGATCCGAGATAACAAACAGTCGCCCAATTCTCAGCAGGAGTTCTTTCTTTCAATCCGCACGCTGCCGATCAGGCCGTTGATGTCGTCGATCTGGTGGTTCTTGAGGTATTCGCGCAGTCCTTCGACCACACGCAACGCTGTCTGCGGCTCATAAAAGTTGGCCGTGCCAATTGCGACTGCCGTGGCGCCGGCAATGATGAATTCGAGCGCGTCAGATGCATCTTGAATTCCGCCTATGCCGATGATCGGGATGCGGACCGCGCGTGCAGCGTCGAAAACCAACTTCACAGCGATGGGTTTGATGCACGGACCGCTCAATCCGCCGGTGACATTCCCGAGCCGCGGCCGGCGCGTTTCAGGATCGATCGCCATCGCAGGGTAGCTGTTCATGATCGACAGCGCATCGCTGCCGGCTTGTTCGGCGGCTTTGGCGTAAGGCACTATGCTCGACACGTTCGGGCTGAGCTTTGTTATCAGGGTCAACCGCGTTGCACGCCGGCACGCAGACACGATTTCATCCAGCAGAAGCAAATCGGTTCCAAACGCGGTGCCGTCGCCGTTGACGTTTGGACACGAAACGTTGATTTCGATTGCGCCCAATCCTTCCAGCTCGCTGAGCCGGCGCGTCACCTCGGCGTACTCGTCCACGGTCGTACCCCAAATGTTGACGATGGTCGGAACCTTCAGTTCCCTCAAGAACGGCCAGTAGTTCGCAATGAACGCGTCAACACCCGGCCCTTGGAGGCCGATGGCATTGAGGAGCCCGCTTGTGACCTCGAAAGTGCGCGGGGGCGGATTTCCACGCACTGGGCAAACTCGAATGCCTTTCACTGTGACAGCCCCGAGCTGGTTCAAATCGATTAGCCGCGCGTATTCGGGGCCGTAGCCGAACGTGCCGGAGGCCACGGTGACGGGGTTCTGCAGCGTCAGCCTGCCTATTTTTACTGAGAGATTCACAACCCCGCCTCCCACAGTATGTTTCGGGCGTCGAACACGGGCCCTTCCGTGCAGGCGCGTTGGTATTCCCAGCCGTCAGGTGTCTTCACGGGGACGACACAGGTCAGGCAAGCTCCGACTCCGCAACACAAGTGTTGATCAAGCGACACTTCGGCCGCCACGCCAAACTCCTCGGCCAATCTGGCCACGGCTTCCAGCATCGGAGTGGGACCGCAGGCGAACAGTTTTCGCCCTTCCGCGTTTCGTTCCAATTCGGTTCTCAGCGGCTGTGTCACAAGGCCGCGTTCGCCGCAGCTTCCGTCTTCGGTTGCCAGTCTCACATCCCATCCTAGAGCACGAAACTCAGCTTCGCACAAAATGTCGTCCCGCTCGCGTGCGCCTGCAAAAACGATTCCTTTCTGCGCTGATTGCTTTGCAAGAAGGTACAAAGCGGCCATTCCGTAACCGCCTGCAACGAGCAGGGGAAATTCACTGTCGGCGGTTGGGATTGTGAACCCGTGACCGAGCGGCCCCAGCAGACTCAGGTCTTCGTTCTCCCGCATGCGGGCCAATGCGACTGTTCCTTTGCCCACGACCTTGTACAGGATCGAAATAGTTTCTTGTCCGGTGTCAAACACACTGAACGGACGCCGGAGCAGAGAATCCTTGAGGGACGGGATGCGGATGTGGACGAACTGACCCGGCTGGACGTCCGGGGCGATTGCCGGCGCATGGAGCACCAGGCGAAAATAAAGGCCCGTCTCGCATCGGTTCGAGATGATTGTCGCTGTTTGCTCGACCATTCGTGGCCATGAGAATGGTCAGGATTTTTCGGCGAGTCAATGCTGTGTCAAATGAATTGATTCAGCAAATCCCGCCCGCCACCCACGCACATCCAACAAGAAGGCAAATAAAGTGCCAGGCACTTTGTTCGGTTCCGGCTCGCTGGGGACAGCGAGCCCTACCGTGCATGAAACCTTGCATGAAGGTAGGGCGCGCCGTCCTCGGCGCGCCGGAGCTCTGACAGACAGTTTTTCATTTCC
>JARYMD010000301.1 GCA_029907285.1 Verrucomicrobiota bacterium
ATTGAGAGTTTTGTGTCCTTTCGAGCACGCCCCTCTCACTGGGCTTTTCATGACGCGATAAAGTGCCAGGCACTTTGTTTGTGCATGAACCCCTGCATACAGGTAGGGCGCGCCGTCCTCGGCGCACCGAATGCCTCAGCACAAGTCATGATTCCGGCTCGAGGACGTCTGTGCGACGAGACCATGAAGGCTGAGATTTGAGACACAGGACAGGGGACAGGGAAAGGGTTTGGTGACAGTAGAGTGTAAAAGATCGCAGCGGTCCGGCGTTTGGGAGTTTCGGTGTGTCTTGCGCAGCCGCCGATTTGCCGCTCGCCAACGGCTCACGCGTAAATATACAATTGCACCGGTTTATTCTCGCATGGGCGGAAACACGCAACAGGGCCGTTATTTCAACCGCGAGCTGAGCTGGCTCGAGTTTAACCAGCGCGTTCTGTATGAGGCGCTGGATGAAACCAATCCTTTGCTCGAACGGCTCAAGTTCTTCTGCATTGTAAGCTCGAACCTCGACGAGTTCTTTGAGGTCCGTGTTGCGGGCATCAAGCAGCAGATCGAAAGCGGCGTTTCCACGCGGAGCCCTGACGGCCTTACACCGACGCAGTGTTTCAAGGCGATCGCACGCCGAGTTCACCGCATGGTCGATGACCAATACCGCTGCTGGCGTGAGCAGCTTGCCCCAATGCTCGCTTCACACGACATCCGCATCGTGCCGGTCTCAGAACTAAACCCGGAAGATCGCGCGTGGTTGGACGCGTATTACCGGGCGGAGGTGCGCCCTGTTCTTACGCCGCTTGCGATCGACCCTGCTCACCCGTTCCCACAGCTTCTAAACAAGTCGCTGAACCTGATCGCCGAGGTCACTGATCCCGGGATGAATCGGCGCAGGCGCAAGCCACGGCTTGTTGTTGTGCAGGTCCCGCGCGTTCTGCCCCGGCTCATCTCTTTGCCCCGAGAAGAAACAAGGCACGATTATGTTTACCTGGGCGATCTGATAGGCAGCTACCTTGGCGATCTGCTGCCGGATGCACAGATCAACGGATGGTGGTTGTTCCGTGTAACCCGGAACAGCGAATTGTACGTCGGCGAAAAAGAGGAGAACCTTCTCCGCGCCGTCGAAACACAGTTGCACCGCCGTCTCAAAGGCCAGGCTGTGCGCTTGGAGGTGCAGGCGGGTTGTCCAAGTGCGATTTGTGATCGTCTTTTGAAAACACTCGGTCTCGCCAAGGACGATCTGTACATTATCGACGGTCCTTTAAGTCCGACTCGGCTGATGGCGCTTGCCGCCGGGGATCATTCGCCCGAGCTGCGTGATCCTCCGTTTATCCCGCCCGTGTCACCTGCTGTGCAGGATGAACCTGATCTGTTCACGGCGATTAGAAAACAGGACATCCTTCTCCATCACCCGTACGAAAGCTTTGAAACCGTTGTGGATTTCCTTCAGCAAGCCGCCGCTGACAAACGCGTTCTCGCCATCAAACAGACGCTCTACCGCACCGGCGGCGATCCGCGGATTATCGGCGCTTTGATGGACGCGGTCCACAACGGCAAACAGGTGACAGCGGTGGTCGAACTGAAAGCCCGCTTTGACGAGGCAAACAACATCGAGTGGTCACGCCAGCTCGAAGAAGCCGGCGTTCATGTCGTCTATGGAGTCGTAGGCTACAAAATCCACTGCAAAGTCACACTTGTTGTTCGGCGCGACGACGACGGGATACGCCGTTACGTTCATTTGGGCACGGGCAACTACAACCCCACAACGGCGCGCATTTACACCGACCTCGGATTGTTAACCTGCAGGCCTGATGCCGGCGAGGACGCCACAAACCTGTTCAACCTGCTTACCGGTCTGTGCCGCTTTCAATCGCCGCGCTGTTTCATTGTGGCGCCATTCGAACTTCACAGGCGAACAATCGAACTCATCCACCGCGAAGCAGAGCACGCAAGACGCGGCCTCCCAGCCCGTATCATCGCAAAGATGAATTCACTGGTTGACACGGAAGTAATCGCCGCCCTTTACGAAGCGTCACAGGCCGGAGTCAAGATCGACCTGATAGTGCGCGGAATATGTTGCCTGCGCCCGGCAGTGCCGGGCCTGAGCGAAAACATCACTGTTCGCAGCATTGTCGGGCGTTTCCTTGAGCACAGCCGGATTTTCTGGTTCGAAAACGCCCGGCGACCCGAGGTTTACCTAGGCAGCGCTGACTGGATGCCGCGCAATTTCTTCAGTCGCGTGGAAATAATCTTCCCCGTCGAAGACGGCCGCCTGCGCGACCGAATCGAAACCGAACTGCTCGCAATAATGCTCGCAGACAACACCAAAGCCCGCCTGCTTCAATCTGATGGCTCGTATGTGAGAGCAAAGCGGGCGTTGGGCCAGCCCGCCATCAACTGCCAATCGGAATTCATGCGGCTGGCACTCGAAGCCGCTGCATCGAAAACCGGCAGATCAGGCCCCCAATCAAAAACGCTGCGCCCAATTAACCGTCAGCTCGCTCTCGAGTCAAGGAACACACCCCATGCACGCTGAGACCCAGCCTCCGCCTGCCGGGACCCGCAAACTGAAGAAGGTGACGATTTACACCGACGGCGCCTGCCAGAGAAATCCCGGGCCCGGGGGCTGGGCCGCCGTCCTCAGATACGGCCCAAAACACCGTGAAATCTCAGGCTGCACCCCCGCAACCACAAATAACCGCATGGAGTTGCAAGCCGCTATCGAAGCATTGAACACCCTCAAACAGCCATGCGAGGTTGAATTGTGGACCGACTCCGAGTACCTGCGCATGGGAATAACTCGATGGATGAACGCATGGAGACGCCGTGGTTGGCGCACAATCGAAGGGCAACCGGTAAAAAACCAGGACCTCTGGCGCGCCCTTGACCGGGCTGCGTCGCGCCACGTCGTTCACTGGCACTGGATCAGAGGCCACAATGGCAGCCGTGATAACGAGCGGTGCGACGAGCTGGCCCGGGCCGCGATCGGCAAAATCCACAACCGAGTTTCAACCAACAAATCGCCACGGGGACTTCTGCACCATGGACCACCAACCGCGGAACCCAGGCCATAGACCGTGGAGTACACACAGCACAGAGGGGGCAGGAGACAGGGGTCGGGTCAGGGGTCAGGAGGCAGAGGGGCAGGAGGCAGGAGACAGCGGGCAGGAACCAAGATTTCGTGAATTCAAAGTTCCGGCGTAGCTGCCAAGGTCGGTCGGCAAAACCGATCCCCGGCTTGCATCGTGCGATCATGGTGTTAGTTTGCAGGCGCTTATGCGGATTGGCCCGAGACGATACGGTGGAAAGCTTGTGCAGTTGGGAGTTGTTGCAATAGCCGGATTGATGACTGCCAGTGCCGCCGGGCTGGTGTACCCGGGCAGGAATCCCGGCCCCGCACACGCCGCTGTCGAAAACAATGCGCTTCGATTGTCCAACCGCGTGCTCGACATCCAGTGGCAGGTGCACGGCACACGGCTGCAGCCCGTTCTGATCCGAAACAGGATCACAGACCAAACCCTCCCGCTTCACGACTGCGACGGGTTTGCTCTCATTCTGGCTGATGGGACAATTGCGAGATCGGCTGATCTGCAAATCCTCGAAGTACCCCGTGCCGTCCCGCT
Organism: Verrucomicrobiota bacterium; assembly: GCA_029907285.1. Classification (GTDB taxonomy): domain Bacteria; phylum Verrucomicrobiota; class Verrucomicrobiia; order Limisphaerales; family J093; genus JAAYVR01. Next base: position 3,615 of record JARYMD010000301.1, read on the forward strand.
TGCCCCAGCAAACCGCGCAGCGCGGTTGTCGGAGCGGCTGCCCGGCATGATGAGCACAGCGCGCCTTGGCGCGCCGGACGGACGTTATGATCTTGATTGGCAGTTGATACTCCGGGACGGCGCCAACGCCGTTCGCCAGCAGATAACGGTCAGAGCAAAATCAGGTCCCATTCGATTCCATGCGATTCGTTTGATCGATCTGCCGCCGGATGGCGCGCGCGTCGTTGGAACCGTTCCGGGATCGCCAATCGTCGTCGGCAATTTCTTTGCCGCGTGCGAGCATCCAGAGGCGTTCAGCATCGTGACAAATCGCGCGCAGAGCGAGCTTCGATTGGACTTCTCGCTCGCTCAAGGACAGACGTTCACCATTGCTGCGTCGGTGGGCGTTGCGCCGCCGGGCCAGATGCGCCGCGCTTTTTCCTACTTTGTCGAGCGCGAACGGGCGCATCCGTACCGGCCTTTTCTCCACTACAATGCCTGGTACGACATCTGTTGGGGCAACCGCAAGATCAATGAATCGGAGTGTTTGGAGGTGATCGATCTTTTCGGGCGCGAGTTGATTCAAAAGCGTGGGGTGCCGCTGGCGTCGTTCGTGTGGGACGATGGATGGGATGATCCGAAGACGCTGTGGCGGCCTTTGCAGGCGAATTTTCCGCGCGGTTTTGCGCCGGTTCTTGACCGGGCGCGGTCCTATGGAGCTGCGCTGGGTTTCTGGTTGTCTCCGTTCGGCGGCTACGGCCAGCCCGCTCAAGACCGGCTTGCCATGGGAAAAGCGCAAGGTTTCGAAACCGGGCCGCACGGTTTTCTCCTCGCTGGAACCAATTACCACGCCCGGTTTCTTGAAACCTGTGCAGGTTTCATCCGCGAATCCGGCGCGAACTTTTTCAAGTTCGACGGTTTGGCGCGTGGTGCGCATGAAACCGAGGCAATGCGGCGGCTAACACAGGCGCTCCGCGAAATAAAGCCGGACCTGTTCATTAGCATCACAACGGGCACATGGCCGTCGCCATTCTGGCTGTGGTGGGGCGATTCGACATGGCGAGGCGGTGATGACATGGGTTTTTACGGCCAAGGCTCAAGACGAGAGCAGTGGATCACTTACCGCGACATGGACACCTATCGCCGCGTGGTTCAGCAGGCGCCCTTGTACCCGATCAATTCGCTCATGACCCAGGGGTTCCCCCTCGCCAAACACGGCATGGCAGCAGACGTCGGCGTTGATGCCGACGAGGTCCGGCGCGAACTGAGATCATTCTTTGCCAGCGGGACCTGCCTGCAAGAGTTGTACGTGACACCGTCACGAATGACCAACCAACACTGGAACGACCTCGCCGAATGCGCCACATGGGCGCTGTCGCGAACAGATGTGTTGGTGGATACGCACTGGGTCGGCGGCGACCCCGGCACAGGCGAAGTGTACGGCTGGACGTCATGGTCTCCCGAACGAGCTGTGCTTGCGTTGCGCAATCCCATCCCCTTCGCTAACAGCATCACGCTCGACCTCGCGCAGGTGTTCGAGCTCCCGCCAGACGCTCCGGTTCGTTACCGGCTCCACAGCCCGTGGCGTGAGGATAAGGCGCGTGCACCGATGCGGCTTCAGGCCGGCACGCCACACCGGTTCGAGCTTCAACCATTCGAGGTTGTTGTGTACGACGCCACACCCGAGTGACCAAGTGCCATGCTGGAAATCCGCGAGTATTTGGTCGTGTGGTCGGACCACGAGTTGACCCCCGCCGGACCCATCCCAACCGCCGCCGACCCAGACGGATGTTATCCCTACGAAAGCTGCGTCGAAACAAGCACCCGGCCGGTCTTGAAGGAGTTCGTTTGTGTCGAGATCGAAAATGATCTGCTGCGGACCGTCATTTGTCCCGCTCTGGGCGGACGCGTGCATTGGGCTCGCTCAGCGGCGAAGGGTACGTCGAAATCCAACAACACCGCACCAATCCCGTGGGCCTGATCCGCTCCTCATTCCGCAAGAACGGCAAAGTGTGCCAC
>JARYMD010000302.1 GCA_029907285.1 Verrucomicrobiota bacterium
GCGACATTACGGATACCGGAATCGTTCTGCATTGTCGATTCCCCAAACCCGGGGCAATGCAAATGCAGCGCGCTCTGCAATCTATGACATGAACAGAGTTTCAAGGTACGAAACCAACACCCACTTGGCCGCGGCATTGGTATAGGCCGCATGACTTCCCCATCGGGACAGGATTTCGAACTGAGCTGGCATGACCTGGCCCTCGCGGCGCAGGTGGAGGTCGGCAGGTCTTGTGGCATGCCATGCGCGAGGCAGGGGGACACCGAAGGTGACACACTCGCCAGTTCGAGCCACACCAGCCGGTTCATGGATGTGGCAGGTGATCCATTCGCCGCTGTAGAGGGAGGCATGAAGACCAAGCGCCCACAGCAGGACTCTCACGGAGAATCTTGATGCAGTCATAGTCTCCTTCTATCACAACCAGTGGCTGCATAAAGCAAAATTCAAAGACACCGAAGGCCGACAGGTCCGGTGCACCGTCGCATTCCAAGGCTAAAAAAGCCAGGTGAATGTCAACGCCCCGAACTCGAAGTAGTCCTCCTGTCCCTTGAATTCTTTGCCCCAAAACACGTAACTGAAGCTGGCAATGAATTTCCCGCTGCTGACTGCAATTCCCGCCTCGGCTGCGGGCACGAACCATTCCTTGTCCACGCTTGGGCTGTCTTTCCACGTGTTACCATCCAAAGTTATATTTCGAGCGATCAAGTTTCCGCCAACACCCCCGTACACGTAAAAGCCCCAGTCTTTCCATGGCGAGACGCTGGGATCATGCCTTGGCGGCGGCAGGTGAACCATCCCGCGCATCAAAGTCATGCCGGAGTCGTTTGGGATGCGCCAGCCGACCCGCAATTGCCCGCCTATTTGGGCCTGGGTCAGGACGTTCCCAAGCATTGCGTTTGCCATGGGGATTGCTTGAACGCCGAAGCTTTCAGAGCCGCCGGCAAGCATGTACCGCTGGCGGTGCTCGTAAACAAGATTCAGTATCGGCTCGTTGTGCAGTTGGTAGTCCCAACCCTGTGGCAAGCCGCTTCCGATCAGCCTGTGCACTTCCCGCTGGGTTTCTTTCGCCAAAGACCATGGCCCGACCACGCCGGTTATCACTTTTACGCCGTTGTACGTGTTGTCGTGTTCGCTGTGGATCGACAGTCCGGCCCACAACAAGCCCGCATACGGCCGATCAGCAGGGTCCGGAACGGGAAGTTTGGTGTCAGATGGCGTCACCATTATCTGGCCCAGATCATATCCGATCGTACGGCGTTCGACCTGCCATGGCAGCTTGTCCACCACCTTGTCAAGCCAGCTCGGACCTGTGTGAGCCACCGAAACCGACACGCCATCAGTGTAAAACCTGTCGCTCCCGCCGAACGTGTCGTTTTCCCAACGGATTGATGCTGACCACTGCCTCGGCGGTGGTTCGCTTGCGTTGCCCATGCCCGACGAAAACGCAAGACATACAATGCCAGCAACCAGCCAATACGATCTCATTGTTTGATTCAGCGCCGATTCTGTCTCAGGCGTTTGCGGTTGAGTGAGTGTGACCTCGCAGATTCGAAATGTCGAGCCTGCCTGACAGCAATTGAGCGTTTAGCCCGCATGTTTCGCAGCGCGGTGCCCAGCCGCAACCGAATGACCACGGCGAGATAAAAGTGTTCTTTGCAGTTTTCACGTTGCGCCGCGCCGGGCTGCTGGACTGCGCGCCCTTTCACTCACTCGGTTCAGAACTGTGCGTTGCATGCTGCGCGTTGAACGTTCCCAATCAGTGGGCCAGCCAAGCCGGTCCTATTGATACCGCTCAGCCCACAGCTTGCAACGCGCAACGTTCCATCGGAGACCGGTTTTCAGCGTGCAATCGTGGATATTGTGCCTGGCACAATATCGCGTCAGAGCCTGGCATGTGCGTTGCGGCGAAGTGGATATTGTGCCTGGCACACTATTCGCCAGGGCGTGGCATGTGCGGTGCGCCGAAGGCGATGGGGCAGACAGACAAAACGCCTGACAAGGTCAATTGGCAATCTTGCCCCGAGCCATCAAGACAGCTATTCTCCACTGCGATTCATATGCTGGAACGCTCCGCACGCGAATCGCGGCTGGCCCGTCTTCGCTCCGTCAAGGCGGCGAAGCGATATGTTGTGTTGGCCGCGACCGCGAGGCTGCGCCGGGGCAATTTCCACAAAAAGTAACTGCGTGAACCAATCCGACCAAAACGCCCGCGTGCCCGGGTGCGCAGCTCTCGCATTGGCGATCATCACGGCTGATCTCGCGCTCGTTTTTTCGCAGAATTCGCCCGCGTCATCCCCGCCCTGGGACGAGTTGCGCCGCGCCGCGCCACTGCAGAAAGCTTCCGCATGGTATGAGTCGTTGAAGGGGATTCCGCTGGGTCCTGGCACGCTTGACGTCGGTGCCAATATCCGAATGCGTTACGAGTTCACCGACAATTTCAATGTCCGGGCTTACGGCACCTAGGACGACGACAATCTCTTGCTGCTTCGCACTCGGCTGAGCCTTGACCATCACCTGGGCAAACCCGCGCATGCATTCGTCGAAGTGCAGGATGCACGGTACTGACTCAGCGAGCTGACGCGCTCAAAGTTCACAGGCAGCAACCCGTTTTACGACGAGTGGGAACTGCGCCAGGCATTCCTCGAATGGGAGCACATTGCACGGTCGCCGATTGGATTCAAAGCCGGGCGTCAAACCATCACCTACGCCGACCGTCGTGTGTTCGGGCCCGGTGAATGGGGCAACGTGGGCCGGTACTGGTGGGATGCGGCAAAACTGTACATCCACACCGGCCTTGTCAAAGCCGACATTCTGTACGGGCGCCAGATCATAAGCGAGCCATCGCATTTCAATGATGAGCATTTTCCGTATCACATGGCAGGGCTTTACGCCCAGTTCAGGCAATTCACCAACCATCATTTCTCGGTCAAACCAGACCTGTTCTACATCGGCCGCTATGACACGCATGGAAACCTGAAAGATGAAAAAGGCCGGTTGGGCGATGAAATCCGCCATACTGTCGGCGCACGTGTGGAAGGCAAGGCTGGCACCGCATGGGATTACTACGGAACAGTTGCCGGCCAGTTAGGCACGTACGGCAAAGGCGACATCGAATCTTTCGGCATCATTTCGGGCGCCGGTTACACATTCAAAGCCGATTGGTCGCCGCGGCTTGGAGCGGAGTTCTGTTATGCAAGCGGCGACGGCGACCCGAGCGATGGTGTGCGCAGCACACTTGATAACGTCTATGGCGCCATCGACGCTTACGTTTACGGGTGGATGAACGTTGTGCCATGGATGAACCTTGAAGATTACCAGGTGAGTTTCACAGTCCATCCCACCAGGGACCTCAAGGTCTGGGTCGAATACAATTACTTTCGTTTGGCCGATCCAAAAGACGCATGGTACTACAGCACGGGAAAAGTCATGCGCAAAGACCCCACCGGCATGGCAGGACGTGATCTCGGGCACGAAATTAATTTGCTCGGCCAATTGAAGGTGAGCAAAACAATCGATTTTCTGGCCGGCTACGGATGTTTTTTGCCCGGCAATTTCGTAAGCAAAACCCCCGGAAGCGACGCCCCGGCTCATTGGGTGTTCACACAGCTCACATTCAACCTGTAAACCGCTGTTGTTTTTTCGGCTAACAGAAAGAACCAGCAAGTGCTCTTTCAGTGACAGCCGAAAAAACGAGAGAAGGCGAAAAAGCAATGGCGCCGGGAGCGCGGCCGTCCTCGGCCGCATCAACCCGATCGATCTGGGGCTGTGCTACGCCAATGCTTCGGATTGACGCGCCCGCAACATGCGGGGATGCTCTCTGGCATGAAAGTCGCAAGGATGCTTCTCGCTCTTGGGCTTCTCCAGGCCGTCTCTTGCATGAGTGCGCCCGCCGCTCAGCCGCGGCCAAACATTGTTGTCTTCCTTGTGGACGACATGGGCGTCATGGACACATCGGTGCCGTTCTTGACCGATGATGCGGGCCGTCCCAAGCGGTATCCGCTCAACGATTTCTACCGCACGCCAAACATGGAACGGTTGGCAAGTCGCGGCGTACGATTCAACAATTTCTGCGCCATGAGCGTTTGCTCCCCCACCCGCATCTCGATCATGACCGGCCAGAACGCCGCACGGCATCGCACAACCAACTGGATCAACCCTGACCAAAACAACGCCGGTCCTCACGGTCCGCCTGACTGGAACTGGCATGGATTGAAACCGGGGGATGTAACGTTGCCCGGTTTGTTGCGCGGTGCAGGCTATCGAACGATTCACATCGGCAAGGGCCATTTCGCCCCGCGAAACAGCCCCGGAGCCAACCCTGCCAACCTCGGCTTCGACGTGAACATTGCCGGGGCATCCATCGGTCACCCGGGCAGCTACTACGGCACCAAATACTACGGCGGCGGAACCACGAGCAGTGGCAACGCAGTGCCTCACATCGAGAAATATCACGGCACAGATACTTTCCTCACAGAAGCGCTGACTCTCGAGGCCATGGCACAGGTTGTCGAGGCCGTCAACAAAGGCCAGCCGTTCTTCCTTTATCTCGCACATTACGCGGTCCACGCGCCGTTCGAATCAGACCCGCGATTTGCCGAGCATTATGCGGGCTCTGACAAGCCGCCCCAGGCCAGGGCATTCGCCACTTTGATCGAGGGCATGGACAAATCACTTGGCGACATGCTCGATCATCTTGATCGACTCGGCATCTCTGAAAACACACTGATCTTTTTCCTCGGCGACAACGGCACCGACGCGCCCCTCGGCCACCAGCACGCCGTCGCGTGCGCCGCCCCTTTGCGCGGCAAGAAGGGTTCCCATTACGAGGGCGGGATGCGCGTGCCGTTCATCGCCGCATGGGCAAAACCCAACCCCGCGAATCCGACCCAAAAACGGCTTCCCGTCCGCGTCGGCGCAGTCCAAAGCCAACTGGCGGCTGTGCAGGATTTGTTCCCGACCATTCTCGATCTCGCCGACGCGAAGATACCCCGCGGCCACATAGTGGACGGGCGCAAGCTCGATACATTGGTCTCAGGCCGGCGTGACCCCACTCGGCGCGAGGAGTTCCTCATGCATTACCCGCATTCCCCACACCGCAGCGATTATTGGACAAGCTACCGCGACGGCGAGTGGAAGGTCATTTACCATTACATACCGTCAGAATCTACAAGGGGCGCACATTATCAGCTATTCAATCTGAAAACCGATCCGTTCGAACAGCAAGACCTCGCTGGTGCGCGCCCGGCCGAACTGCGGCGGATGATGCACCGACTTATCGCGGCGCTGGAAGAATGTCATGCTCTCTATCCCGTGGACAACGACGGTGTCACGCCTTTGAAACCCAAACTGCCGTGAAAACCGTCGGTTTCGTCCAACCGGGCCAACCCCTCAGATATATCCATGCGTTCAATCCGCTGAGATTTCCGGGGCCCGCATATCCCTTGATCTCTTGAAGACATCCGCCTCGCAGACCGCTCAGGGTGCATGACTATATTGGAGAATCGTTCATATTCGCGAAGATTTTCAGGCTGCGGGTTTGGTCAATTTTTCCGTGTCAGTTTCCGTCGCCGTCGATAAGGCGGTCACGAAGATGTGGCT
>JARYMD010000303.1 GCA_029907285.1 Verrucomicrobiota bacterium
AAATTCAAAGTGGACTAAACCCATGTCAAATCGAGGGTTAATGCAGGTTTTGGGCTAAAAAGTTAGTGGAGAATCCGATATAACCAACGCGGTGACCGAAGGGCTGAATTCGAAAATCCAGAGCCTGAAGTCGGCGGCCAGGGGCTTTCGGAGCTTCACCAACTACCGCAATCGAATCCTGTTCTTCTGCGGAAAGCTCGATCTCTACCCACTATGATGCCGGAAGAAGCCTTAAGACTTATACCCCGTCCAGCGAAACAATGCCATCCAGTGTTGTAATCTACGAGTGGAGGTACGCGGTCGTGATGCGTGACACGTGAGGCGTGACACGTGATGCGTGACACGTGAGGCGTGACACGTGATGCGTGAGGCGTGAGGCGTGAAACAGGCCGAGGAAAGGGCCGAAAACCGTGCAAAGCCAAACTGCGAAACTGGGGCAATGGCACGGGCTTTCAGCCCCTGTTATCGCTGGTTTGGCGTTATACCTGGGGCGCTGTCCCAGGCTGGTATGGGGCGGGCTTTCGGCCCTTTGACCACCGCTGCGGCACACCGATGTTCTTCGTGGGCGCGCCGATGGCCCGAACGCACGGCTAATCAACGCGCATGAACTTCTGTGGACTCACGCAAGCACAACAGACCGACGACGAAATACCATTAACCCGCCGGCACCGGCCAACAAACCGGTCGCTCAATGCCCAGCCTGCAGTTTCCACTCGGTTTTGCCCCACGATTCAAGCCCAAGGAAAGATGGTACTTTGCCGACATCACCGCCCCCAGACGGCACAAGTCCAAATGCCACGCTTATCACCCCACCCGGACCGCACTCGAGATGCACTGCCAGCTTTCGCACTTTTTCATTTGAACCCTGTTCCGCAGGATTTGGCGACGTCGCCAATGGCCGGGCTGGGAGAACTTCAAATCTCGCTTCTGCCGGCGCCGCCAACAATGTCGCTGACAACCTGCGCTCGCCGTTTTTCAGCAGGGCTGTTTTCCCGTCCTTGCCGATTTCAATGTCAGCGGGGGTGTGCATGAACCACCAGATGTTGGTTGCGCCAGTTCCTCTGATTTCGTCTTGCACAATTACATGTTCTCTGCCGACGACTGCAATCCCTCGCCGCACACTTTGCGCGTGTTTCGCATATGCCGCGGTCAAGTCTGCAATGGCAAACGCCGCTTCGGGTTTCGATTCGTACTGAATCAAAGGCGCTGCAGCCGACGGCTGTTGGTCGGGACCTGTGTCCGGATTGATCACCACTGTGTTGTGTCCTTCGGCGCGAAGCCGATAGTAGGTCCACCGCTTCGCCCCAAAATAGGCCGGCAAATTGTAGTTGTCGGCTCCCAAATCGACCGCCCACCTTGTTTCCCCGGCATCCAGCACAAACGTCCCAAGATCAAGGTGGCTGTGATTTGCCTTGTTATCGCCGCCTTTGAACCCGACGAACAGCGCATCGCGATTTGCCCAGCCAGATCGAAAAGTCGCTATTTCGGCACCGCGAAATCTTCGGTCCAGCGGAAGCTGCGCGGCGCCCTGCCCGGCCAGTGCTCGATCATACCAGAGCAGATCGAGCGGATGCGGTGTTGCGAGGTTCAATTGGTAAACAGCGTAGGCCGGGCGTTTGAATCTTCGCCCCAACCAATGCATCTGCGGAGCTCGCACCGGGCCTTCTCCACCGTCGGCATAATTGAATGTCCTGTTGAGCGGTCCGGTGATGTAGATTGGGAACATGCCGGCTTCGGCGAAACCATTGATGTCTGACAAGCCGTAGTCAGTCCCAAGCGCAGTTTCAAGTCCGGCCAAAAACGCGACGTTATACTGCGTTGCGTAGTTCCAGTAGCCGGGGCCCTCCGCCCATGCTCCGTCCGGAGCAAACTCACGCATCGCGAGCTGAATTGACCCGATTGCATTCTTCAGCAACTCGCCGGCCAGCTCCGGCTCGACATCCCCAAGCGCCAGCGCCCCCATTCCAATCCCGCCGTTGCAAACCTGGTTCCAGTTATGACGCACCGTCATCCAACGCCCGTAATTGGCTTTCCCTTGGTAGCATTGCAATGCCGGACCAAGTCCTTTCTCGACCATTGCTTTGCAGAGAATCTCGCGTTGTTCCGGCGTCCAGCACTCATAAAGCCAATCGTACCCAATCGCAAACGCATGCGTCATTTCGGCAGTGTCGAGGAAATGCCGCGGATTCCAGTCGGGGAATGCTGCAGCGGCTTCCAACTCCTTCCATGCGCGGCTTGGGTACCTTTGATCACCGTCAAGCCAATACATGAGCGCCAACGTGTAAACCCGATCCAGTACACGTCTGCTCACGCTCAAGAGGCGGAGACCGTCCGGTATCTCGTACTTGGACGGCGCCTCGGAGAGGATTCGATCGGCACGAGCTGCCAGCTTGCCACGCCAATCGCGAAGCGTAGCATTCTCTTTCACAGCAAGCCTCAGCTTCTCGAAATCAGCGCGCGACGCGAGCAGGCGCGGATGTCCCGGCCGGAGCCGCGAAAGAATCTCATGCGGCGGCGGGGCATTGATCGCATTGGACTCTCCTGCTGCACCTGCGGGTCCGGCAGCAATCAAAACCGTCGCACACGCACCGAGCAGCACCCTTGTCACAAGAGAAACCGGCGCAGTGGTGAGTTGCGTTATCCTGGCCGAATTTGACGTCTGTGTCATATTGCTCTGCTGATTTGAAACCAACATGCTTCCCGAACTTCAGGCTCGTGAACCCGAGTATTATTGTACTGAGCACTGCGATTGTGCAGTGATTGTATGGCCAAAGGCCCGGACAATGCCAGAGTTTCGGACGCCGAAGTTTCGGAGTTCCAATGATCACGCATCATGCATCACGTATCTCGTATCACGTATCACGTATCACGTATCACTCATCACCTTTCCAACTTCGCCGCTCACGCCCACAAAAGCCTGATTCAGGATTGACTTGCTCGGGATCAGATTCGAGTCTTGACGGCAGATACACAGACTAAATATGAGGACGACAAGCCACCCCCAACCAGGCAAAACCTGCCGTTGGAGTTTCTTTCGTGCAGGCGGATTTGACCAGGTCAGATTCAAGACCGGCCAGGACCTGCTGAACATCGATCAACTCGACCAGAAATTATGGGTCGCACTGGCGTGTCCTGTTTCCGGCCTGCACTTTGACAAGAAAACCTTGACCCTTATTGACACCGACAAGGACGCCCGCATTCGCGCGCCGGAATTGATCGCCGCTGTCAAATGGGCCGGGTCGTTGCTCAAAGACCCTGATGTCCTTGTTAAAGCCCCGTCTGCTCTGCCCCTGGATGCAATCAACGATTCAACCCCAGAAGGCGCTCTCATCCTCAAGTCCGCTCGCAAGATTCTGACCGTTCTTGGCAAGCAAGACGCCACTTCAATCAGCGTGGCAGACACGGATGACACTGCCAAAATCCTCGCGCAAACCCCATTCAACGGAGACGGCGTTATCGTCGAAGACTCGGCATCCGATGAAGCCACCAAAGCCGCAATCTGCGACATCATCGCCTGCCTCGGCCCCGCCACGGACTGCTCCGGCAAACCCGGCGTTGACCAGGCCAAAGTCGATCTGTTCTTCGCCGAAGCAAAGAGCTATGCCGATTGGGCACAGAAAGCGTTGAACAACCCGGCAATTCTCCCGTTGGGCGACGCGACAGCGGACGCCGACGCCGCAATCAAAGCGGTCGCCCCAAAAATTGCAGATTACTTTGCGCGCTGCCGCCTGGCCGAGTTTGATCCGCGCGCTTCCAACGCCCTTAACCGCGACGAGAAGGAATACGCCGTCATCGGCGCAAAAGACCTCACGCCCGAACATCACGACATTGCGGCACTGCCTTTGGCGCGAATCGAACCGCACCGCCCGTTGCCGCTCCTCGAAGGTGTAAACCCAGCATGGGCCGGAGCCCTTGCCAACCTGCATGCAAAGGCGGTCAAGCCCCTTCTCGGTGACAAATCCACCCTGACTCTGCAAGACTGGAATCTCCTCGTTTCCAAACTCGCCGAGTACAACGCATGGATTTCCTCAAAGCCAAACACTGCAGTTGAAAAACTTGGCGTGGCACGAATACGTGAGTTGCTGGCCAGCCCGGTCAAGGACAACCTTGCGGCTCTCATCGCCCGTGACAAAGCCGAAGAACAAGAAGTCAAGGCAATCGCTGCCGTGGACAAACTGGTCCGGTACACTCGCGATCTGCTGCCACTTTGCAAGAATTTCATAAACTTCGAGGACTTCTACGTTGAGGATTGGCCGGCAATATTCCAGGCAGGACGCCTTTACCTCGACCAGCGCGCTTGCGATTTGACCCTCCCGGTCGAGGACGCGGCCAAACACGCCACCCTCGCGGGTTTGGCAGGCTGCTACCTCGCATATTGCGATTGTGTGCGCAAAGGCACCGGGGAAAAAATGCAAATCGTCGCCGCTTTCACCAACGGCGATTCAGACAATCTCATGGTGGGACGCAACGGGGTTTTCTACGACCGGAACGGGCGCGATTGGGATGCCACCATAACCAAAATCATAGAAAACCCCATCAGCCTGCGGCAGGCTTTCTGGGCGCCATACAAGAAATTCGTGCGCATGATTGAAGTCCAAATAGCCAGGCGCGCAGCAGCCGCAGAAGAGGCATCGACCCAGAAACTTGAAGCTGTCGCAGGGACTGATGTCGCGCTTGAGAAGCTAAAACATCCCGGGCCAAAAAAGATTGACGTCGGCACAGTGGCTGCAATTGGAGTCGCTTTCGGCGCTCTCGGCACGTTCTTCGCCACGTTGCTTGGCTATATCACAGGCTTGTTTGCGCTGGGGCCGCTGGCTGTGGCCGGAGCCTTGATCGCCGTCATCCTGCTGATTTCGGGCCCATCGATGGTTCTTGCCTACATCAAACTTCGAAAGCGCAATCTCGGCCCCATCTTGGACGCCAACGGTTGGGCGGTTAACGCGAATGCCAGAATCAGCGTCCCATTGGGAGCTGCGTTGACCCACATCGCAAAATTGCCGCCAAGATCACACCGTGAACTCTTCGATCCTTACGCAGAAAAAAGGAGTCCGTGGCCAACAATCATAATTCTGGCCCTGGTCATCTACATCGTCTTCAGCATCCTCAATGGCAAAGGCAAAATCTACCAATGGACCGACGGCTGGATCGGCAAGCAACCTCAAGCCGAAGCTGTACAAAAACCCGCGGAGCAAAAACCTTAGTCCAGCAAATGTCACCGGCCACACTTTCGGATTCACCCATTTCTTCACTCCTGTGAGATTTCCCAGGCGCGAATATTTGGCAGCCTTATGAAGACGTCCGCCGGGCACAGTATTCAGGCCATATGAGCTTTTCATGACGCGATAGAGTGCCAGGCACTTTGTCCGGCTCGCTGGGGACAGCGAGCCCTACCGTGCATGAACCCTTCAATGCAGTTTTTCATTTCCGCGTAAACGCGGAGCTCTGGCAGCGATCGGTTGTCCCCGATTTTGGGCGATGGCATACCCGCGGGCGTCAGAGTCCCGTCTTTAGCCCGGATATTTCATACTTAAACTAATAATTTGGCCGGCAAGTGCGGCCGGAGGCTTGATTTTACTGACGTTCC
>JARYMD010000304.1 GCA_029907285.1 Verrucomicrobiota bacterium
TGCAATCGAAGCTCGTGCAAGATCGGTCGTCGGGTTGATGCGGCCGGGGACGGCCGCGCTCCCGGGGCCGTTGCTATTTCCAGCGGGATGCAGGAGCGCGGGCATTCTTGCCCGCCCCCAGCCGGTGAATGTTCGGGCGCAGGATTCGTGCAATCGAAGCTCGTGCAAGATCGGTCGTCTGGTTGATGCGGCCGGGGACGGCCGCGCTCCCGGGGCCGTTGCTACTTCCAACGCGATGCGTGACGCGTGATGTGTGAACGGTGGTATCGTTACATAGCAATCGGCGGGCACCATCACGGTGCCCGCCCAACCCAAACAACTAACCACCTCACCGCCCTGTCACCGCAAGGGCTGGGGCAATTCTGCCTGTGGCACAGGAACCCTGACGAAACCCTTTCACAAACAGCGGAAAGATGCCTGTTGCATACTTTAAGACAGATGATGCACTGTAAGCGTTCAAAAACGAAATGCGTATCACAAACCTGAATCCTGCCGACCGGATCGGCGCAAGCGCGTGGCTGATTGAAATCGACGGGCACCGCCTTCTGCTCGACGCGGGGACCGATCCTCGCCAGGAGGGCTATCACAGCCTTCCAATGTTCGACCGGCTGGAGAACGTCGAGGTGGACGCCATCGCTGTAACTCATTGTCATCACGATCATATCGGTTCCCTACCAGTAGCAATGCGCCGATTCCCACGAGCGCACGTGCTCATGACCCACTTGAGTTATTTCCTCGCCGAACGCGTGCTCCACAACTCTGTTAATGTCATGGTTCGCCAACGACAGCAGCTCGGTATCACCGAATACCCGCTTTACAGCCACGATGAGGTTGACGAATTCGCCCCACGGTTCCAAGGCTTCAAATACGAGCACGAAATCGAGTGGGCCGCCACCCACAAAACGCGCGCCGGTTTCATTTCACCAACCCTGGAGTTCCTCGATGCCGGACATACTCTCGGGTCGGCGGGCATACTCGTCAGAGGCAAGCGCGAAACGCTTTTCTATACCGGCGACGTCTCCTTCCGCGATCAAACGTTGCTGAAGGGAGCAAGGTTCGAAGATGTCCAGGCAGACGTCGTTATCCTCGAAACAACCCGCGGAAGCCATCCCGTGCCAGAGGGCTTCAGTCGCGAGGCCGAAGAAGAACGATTGCTCGCAGCAATTAAGCGCGTACTCAAGCGCAAAGGCTGCGTTCTCATTCCAGCCTTCGCACTTGGTCGCACTCAAGAGGTACTGGCGCTGCTGGCTATTTGGATGCAGCAAGGCAGGCTCCGCCCTCAGCCCATTTACATCGGCGGTTTGGGCCGTGTCTTCACCGAAATATACGACCTCGAAGCGCACCGAACACACCGCCACCACACCAACCTCCTACTCCATGAGGCACTCAATCTCATCGTAATTGACCCCCAGACAGTCCAATCTTTCAAGCCGAAGGGCGGCCACATCTTTGTCGTAACAGCCGGAATGTTGAACGAAAACACCGCCGCACATGACCTCGCAGTGCGGCTCGCCCATGACGAGCGACACGGCATTCTGTTCGTCGGTTATGCCGACCCGGACACGCCTGGCGGACGCCTAAAAGCAAGCCAGCCGGGCAAACCTTTCCTGTTCAGCGCGGCCGTGGGCGAAATCACTCGGCATTGCGAACTGGCCGAGTTCGATCTCACAGCCCATGCCAACCGCGACGAACTGCTCGCCTTCGCAAAAGAGGTCGCCGAACACACCGTCATTCTCGCTCACGGCGCACCTTCCTCTCGTGAATGGTTCGCCAACGCCTTGGCAGCTTCCAAGCCGCGTCTGCGCCTTCTCCAGCCAGGGCCGGGCGACACCGTGGAGGTTTGACCGACTCAGCCGCGAATTGTGAAGGGGAAGTCATGAATACAAGGACCAAAGCCACAATCGTTACAGGCCCGGCCGGCAGCGGAAAAACCCACCGCTGCATAACAGAGATCTGCAGCGCGCTCCAATCAGAACCCGCCGGGCCGCCACTCGTCTTCATCGCCCCAAAACAGGCCACTTTCCAGCTCGAAAGGCAGATTCTCGCTGCACATCAAATCCCGGGTTACACCCGGCTCAGCATCGTCTCCTTCGAACGCCTCGCCGAATACATCCTATCCGCCCTCGGCCAGGCGCCATGCCCGGTCCTGAGTGACCAGGGCCAAATAATGGTCCTGCGCGCCATCTTGCATCAACAGGCGCCTTCGCTCCGCCTTTTTCATCCCATAGCACGCCTTCCAGGGTTCGCCCTCGAACTCTCGGAAACCTTGCGAGAACTGCAGCAATACGGGCTCTTGCCAAAACAACTGCGCTCCATTGCAGAAGGTCTGACTGACCAGCCCCGCCTCCAGAACAAATTGGAAGACCTCGCCATGCTATTTGGCGCATACATCGACTGGCTCCAAGACCATCACTTGCATGACGTGGGTTCACTCCTCGACCTCGCCACCAACGCGTTGCGCGTTTCCATAAAAGCAATCAATGCCCACACAACCTCGAAACCTCGATGGGCAGGATTGTGGCTCGACGGATTTGCTGAGCTATCTCCACAAGAAATCGAGTTGCTGGCAACTCTGTTGCCTCTCTGCGAAAAGGCCACACTCGCATTTTGCGCCGAATCGGCCTGCGCTGAACTCCCCACGTGGAACTCTACGTGGTCCATCGTCGGGCGCACCGTCCGGACACTGATCTCCCGCCTCGAGCAAATCCCAAACATCAGCCTCACTACCGAAACCTTGCCCCGCCAACCCCACGCCGGGCGATTCTCAGCTTCACCCAAACTCGCCTTGCTCGAAATGTCTTGGGAATCCGCCGACCGAACCCGGCCAAAGCTCGAAGCCGGGCCACTTGCAAATCCCACACCACAATCCGAAACCCCAACTCAAGGACCTGGCCGATCCAACCTCTCCGAACGCCAAAGACCTTCTGGCCCAATCAGAATCATCCGCTGCTCGACGCCGCAGTTCGAAGCAACAGTCGCTGCACGCGAAATCTTGCGCCACGTCCGCGAGCATGGTGGAAGGTTCCGGGATACCGCAGTTCTTGTGCGTTCTCTTACGACCCACGCCGATGTCATCCGCAGGGTTTTTGCGCATTGTCAAATCCCATTCTTTCTGGATCGACGAGAATCCGTCTCCCACCATCCACTCGTCGAACTCACAAGGTCTGCGCTTCGAACGATTGCCTTCGGCTGGCAACATCATGATTGGATGAGTGTCTTGAAAACCGAGCTGCTCCCAGCCAACGACGAGGCCATCGATCGCCTGGAGAATGAAGCGTTGGCACGCGGCTGGGATCAAACCCGCTGGCTTTCCAACATGACCGCATCAGAACGCGAATCACCCGATCCGCTTCAACATCTCATCGCCGCCATCGCCAAACCCTTCCGGGAGCTCACCGCAGCGTTGGAATTCGATGAAAACAAACCGTCAGGCCAGTCGCTTGCCCGTGCAATCCGACGGTTCTGGGCTGACCTCAAAGTCGATAAGCGCCTCGCCGAGTGGAGCAACGAATCCGCCCCAGCCTCTGTCGGGACCGTGCCACCCGCTCAGCTCCACACCACCGTCTGGAAACAGCTAAACAGCTTGCTCGATGACCTCGAACTGGCCTTCGCCAACAACAGACTCGATTTGCGCGAGTGGGTGGCAGTGCTGGAAGCGGGCTTCCAAAACCTCACCGTAGGATTGATACCCCCCGCACTTGACCAGGTTCTCGTCGGTGCCGTAGATCGCTCACGCAACCCCAGCCTCGCTCTTGCGATCGTTCTGGGGATGAACGCATCCATTTTCCCCACAATGCCGACCAAGCCCGGCATCCTGTCGGAAGCCGACCGTTCTGTTCTCGCTAATCGCGGGTTTGACCTCTCCACCAACGAACGCATCCACCTCGCTCGCGAGAAGTTCCTGGGTTACATAGCCTTCACCCGCTCATGCGACAGACTCGTGCTCACATACGCCGAGCGCGATGCCGGCGATCGCCCGCTCACACCTTCGCCGTTCATATCGTCTCTGAAACGAGTGTTCCCGGAGATCGAAGCCGAGGTCTTTTGCCCCGATGCTTGTCAGGCAACCGCCGTCCACCCGCACGAGTTGATTCCGCGCCTGATCGAAATCGTGCCCAAATTGCCGCAAAACCGCACTCAGCATCCACTTGCCCGCCGATTCCCCGCACTGCAAATCGCAATGCAAACGGCATCGGTCACCCCCCTTGCGCAAAACGCCATCACACCCGCCGTCGCAGAAAAGCTGTACGGCCCGAAATGCCTTCGCTGCTCGGTAAGCGAACTGGAACAGTTCGCCGCGTGTCCATTCCAGTTCTTCGTCAGCGCGGGTTTGCACGCACAGGAACGGGACATCATGGAACTGGACGCGCGAAACGTGGGCACCTTTTTCCACGAGGTCCTGGCCGAGTTCCATCGCAGATTGTCCGCCACCGGCTCCAGGTGGCGAGATCTCGAACCTCAGCAAGCCAGAAAGCTTGTCGCTGACATAGCCTCGGCAACAATCCAGAGTTACGCCCGCGATTTGTTCAGATCCTCGCAGGACCGTTCACTAACGGCCCCGGCACTGGTCGGCATCCTCGAGGATTTCGTCGAACAGTGCGTCGCATGGATGCGCGCAGGCTACGAATTCGATCCATGCGCCGTCGAAACAGCCTTCGGAACCACAGGAGCGCCCCTGCCCTCGTGGGAAATCCCAATAGACCCTGAACACTCAATTGCGCTCCGAGGAAAAATCGACCGGGTTGACATTTGGCGCGACCCGAACACAACTGCTGCATGGTGCGTCGTGGTCGATTACAAGCTGTCCGAAAACCGGTTCAACGACACCCACCTCGCCAACGGCCTCCAATTGCAACTGCCCGTTTACCTTGCCGCTATCGCAAATCTCGTCCCCGGCAAACTGATCGAGAACATCACAGAATGCATCCCGTGCGGAATGTTCTATGCGCCGCTTCGCAGTCCCGAATCATCCGCGGATTCCCGCGCCAAGGCTGTCGCCGACCCTGCCGTCAATCGCGCCAAAGCGCACACACACCGCGGACGTTTCCGGTCCGACGCACTCTCGCAACTCGACCGCCTGCATGATCAGGAAAACTGCAACGGACAGTTCCTGGCCTCCCGCCGCGGCAAATCGCCACGCAAATACGCAGACGCCATCCCCCCGGATGTCTTCCAAAACATGCTTGCCTCCGTCAAAACAATGATCCGCGATTTCGGCCGACGTATTCTCTCGGGCGACGTCAGCATCGACCCCTGTGCCACCGGCACGTCAGAAGTCGCGTGCGACAATTGCGCTTACGCATCAATCTGCAGAATCAACCGGTCCAAACACACGTACAGACAGCTCGTGCCGTCATCTGGCGCATCTTAACCCGGAAATGTCAATGGATTGAAGTTTTCGGTGCCCATGGCCGGTGAACCGGTGAGATTTCCGGGCTGGGCACCGCACGCTTCGCCGGCCCAAGGCAGAGCCTCGCCAAATCAATTCTTGCCGGTTCCATTTCTGGCCAGCAGATGTTACCATGCAGCCGACATGAGCAACTTGCTTGATACAAACTGGAACAAATTCGAAAAATACT
>JARYMD010000305.1 GCA_029907285.1 Verrucomicrobiota bacterium
TCTTTCTCCTTGCAACAGGGCGGCAGACCCGCAGCCGTGCCTCCCCCGGCCGGCTGCATGGGCAGATCCGGGTCAGAACCCGGCCCGCCCAAATAAAGTGTCTGTCACTCTATTTGGCGGCAACATCGCACAACCCGGTCCGGCGGTCAAACGGGGCCGGGGTGGCGGCGGGGCGTCGTGGTGAAGTGAGGGCTTTATTGGGGGAGTGTGTCACCGTTGCGCTCTATCTCCCGGAAAACTCCGAGAACGGCAACCAGCCAATCCACACATTTTCGTGCGCGGTTGCGGAAAGCTCCGGAAAGCACATCGTCCGGCGCGCTACGGCAAAGCATCCCCTGCTGCCAACTCATGGCGGGCGAATGTGGGCTGGTGAATGGGGCTTGCCCCACTGGTTGCAGAAGGCCATGCTTCTCTGAAGCTGAGCAGATTTGTAAAATGAACACAAAGACACCTGTTATCCTCTCGCTCGTTGTTGGCTGTTTGACGGCATTTGCCTCGGAGACAAGGCCTGCGGGGAATGGCTTGCGCATTCGACCATGCAAAGCGAACCCGTGGTACTGGCAATACGAGGGAAAACCGGTGATGCTCCTGGGTGGAAGCAAGGACGACAACCTCTTTCAAATCCCGGATTTGAAAGCGCACCTTGATGAAATGGCAAAGGCGGGCGCCAACTACATTCGGAACACCATGAGCGACCGCCCGGACAAAGGGTTCGAAGTGTACCCGTTCAAGCGTATGGGCAATGGAAAATACGATTTGGAACAATGGAACGACGAGTATTGGAAACGGTTCGCGAACATGCTCACATGGACGCGTGAGCGCGGTATTATAGTTCAGATCGAAGTTTGGGACCGGTTCGATTACTCGGGGGCGAACTGGGAGAAGCACCCGTACAATCCAGCCAACAACGTTAATTATTCGTATGCGGCTTCCGGGTTCGCCCCTCAATACCCGGATCATCCCGGGCAAAACAAGCAGCCGTTCTTTTTCACCACTCCACGGCAAAGAAACAATGCATTGGTTCTGAAGTATCAGCAGCGTTTTGTGGCCGAGATGCTGCGTTATTCGCTGCCGCAGCCGCATGTCTTGTATTGCATCGATAACGAAACTTCGGGTGAAGAAGAGTGGGCGGTTTATTGGGCCGAGTTCATCAAGGAACGCGCAAGGGCAATCGGCGTTGATGTTTTCGTGACCGAGATGTGGGACGATTGGAATCTCCGGGCACCCCAGCACAAGCGCACTTTCGATCATCCGGAGCGGTTTGATTTTGTTGATGTCTCCCAAAACAACCATCAGAAAGGCCAGCAGCATTGGGACAATTTCCAGTGGGCGAAGAAGTACCTTTCGCAGAGGCCCCGCCCGATCAATGCCGTCAAGACCTATGGAGCTGATGGAGGGCGGTTCGGGACCAGCCGCGACGGGCTCGAAAGATGGTGGCGGCATTTGACAGGCGGCGCTGCAGCCGTTCGTTTTCACAGGCCGGATACTGGGCTTGGCTTTTCAGAGCCCGCTGCAGCATCGATTCGTTCAGCGCGCAAGGCGCTTTCACGGGTTAAACTGTGGGAAATGACGCCTGCAATGGAGCTTCTGCGCGAGAGAGAAGACAACGAAGCGTACGTTACTGCAAACCCGGGCGAAGCTTATGTTGTTTATTTCCCGAACGGTGGCGCAGTCCAACTGGATTTGAGCAAGGTTCCGGGGAGGTACGAACTTGAGTGGGTTGACATTGCCACGAGCCAATCCCGCGAAGGGGACGCAATTGTTGGCGGGACCATGGCTGCGATCAAGGCGCCCGGCGCCGGGCACTGGGTCGCCGTGATTCTGAAAGCCAGGTAATGCCAAATCGGGGCCTGTCAAAGTGAATTCAGCCTGGGAATCTCATCGGCCGAGAGCGAATGTACGCCCGGACTGTCGTTCCGGTGAGACTTGCGGGTTGGGCGAATCCACGATGTGCCGGCCGGGTGCGGTCACTGGCCGCCCTGTTTGGGGTCGAGCCACGGCGTGCCAGCCCAATACCAGCGGGATGGTTTGAGGCTCTCGACATGGCAATCAGCGAACGCAACCGCGGTGCGGCCACTGTGCCGCGGATGTGGTCCGCCCCAGTTGGGGTCGTTGGGTGAAGTGACACAACCCACGCAGGGGGCGTCTTGGGCGGGGTCATGGACAATCCAGCAACCAGGTTTTTCGGGGCTCGATTCTGTGACGCATTTGAGCGGGTCTTTTGTGTTGACTGGCCGAGTGCCACCGTCGGTGAGGTGAACCGTTGCGGCGGGATTGCGCACAGCCCACTCGTGCATGGGCGGCCAGTCTTTGACATCCCAGACGTTTGGCCAGTCGCACCCGCCAAGCCGGAAGTTCATGCTGTAGTTTGACACTGCTTTGTCGGCTGACTCACTCGGGTAATTCTGAAGGAACTCCTTGAACTTTTTTGTTCGCACCGTGCGGAGGAGCAAGTTGGTTGTTTGCTGATAAGGCAACAGGAAGTTGAACCATGCTTTGCGGAAGACGTTGTCGCCGCGGACCTGGAACGTGAACGGATACCTGCCTCCGAAATCGTCGGCGTACAAGCGGGTGGCGACTGACATTTGGTGAAGGCTGTTGATGCAGGCGGTGGCCTGCCCTTTCTGTTTTGCTTTGGACAGGGCGGGGAGGAGCATGCCTGCAAGGATGGCGATTATGGCGATCACCACCAGCAGTTCGATGAGCGTGAACCGGCGCGTGGTTCGTGGAAGCTGCTGCGGCAATCTCGAGGAGCGCATTGATTTCATGGCCTAGAACGGGCTTAATCCCGATGATGATGTACGGACCCAATCTGCCATCCACCCTGCACGATCACAAGCCGGCATTTTCGACGGTCGGATCGGGTTGAGCGAGAAAGGCGGCTGGGGCAGCGCGGTGCGTTGGGGTCGCATCTTCTGGAAGCAGCGTGGATTCTTCGACGGGGATTGTTCGACGCGAAGCTCAAGTCTGGCTTGAAATTCTGTTTGATCGGGGGTAGAAGGCTTCTTTGTATTTGATTTTCAAGACAATTTTGAACGAAAGCATCATGAAACATAGACTCTGCACAGGCTGGGCAGGCGTTGGTGCGGTTGCGTTGTTGCTGTTCTGCGCCGCCCCGGTTTCGGCCGCTGCCGCCATGCCTGCGGTCGTGAAAGCCGATTTTATCAACCCCAATCCACTTTATCGCAGTTGCCATGCTTCGACCATTGTCGAAACGCCGGAGGGTTTGGTTGCGGCATGGTTCGGGGGAACCGATGAAGGCAGCCCGGATGTGAGCATCTGGCTTGCACGAAACCCGGGCACCGGGTGGGAACCGGCCGAGGAGGTCGCAAACGGGATCGATTTGAAAGCGCACATTCGTTATCCGTGCTGGAATCCGGTGCTGTTTCTGCGGAGGAACCAGCAGCTTCTGCTGTTTTACAAGTTAGGTCCGAGTCCTGAAGAATGGTGGGGGATGTTGAAAATGTCGCCTGATTATGGCAAGAGCTGGACCAAGGTCAGGCGTCTGCCGTCTGGGTTTGTCGGGCCGGTACGGAACAAGCCGGTGGAACTTCTGAACGGGACACTGTTGTGTGGATCGAGCACGGAAGACAGGGGCTGGCGTGTGCACATGGAATGGACGCGTGATCCGTTTGGTCTTTGGATGCGAACAAAGCCACTGAACTCGGCGTTCACGGTCCAGGCCATCCAGCCGACAATTCTTCAGTGGGGCGATTGGAAGTTTCAAATGCTCTGTCGGACCAAGTCCGGCAGGATTTTCGAGTCGTGGTCAACCAACAACGCTGCCACTTGGTCGCCTCTGGCCAGGACGCAGCTTCCGAACCCGAACAGTGCTGTGGACGGTGTTGTTTTGCGGGACGGTCGCGCTCTCATAGTGTATAATCACACCACCGAGGGCCGGAACGTTCTCAATGTCGCCGTATCGAACAACGGCAAGATTTGGCAGGCTGCCGGGATTCTCGAGAACGAGCGCGAAGGCGAGTTTTCATATCCCGCTGTGATCCAGACCAAGGACAACATGGTGCACGTGACTTACACATGGAATCGGCAGCGCATAAAGCACGTCATTCTGGACCCGACGAAGCTTCAGCCTGTCGATATGCCCGAAGGCGTTTGGCCACGGTAAATGCCGTTTTCTTGTCGAGAGCGACGGGGCTGGCCATCTGGCGGGTCGCAAAGCTAAGTGTTTGAACAGAGGCGTGCGGGCGCCAGTTGCGGTCAAACGCCGCCGATCCAACCGCGGTTTTCCCAGACAGACCGGAGTGAGATCAGATTGCGCGGGTCAAACACGTGCCGCATGGCTTTGAGAACGTGGCCGTGCTTCAGATGATTCCATGCGTCGCTGGCGTTTACGGCGATGAACTGGAGAACACTCGGATCGCGGTAACAATCGATCATGCATCGCGTGCAGCCGTCGCGAACGAGCTTGTCGGAGCTGAAATCGCGGATGTGGCACATCGGTTTCTCCCAGTAGTGGCATCGGTAAAGGTCGAGATTCCAGTCGAGATAGAAATACTTGTAACCTCCCAGACAGCCGAATCGTTCCTTTTGGCCTCTTATATGCCGCTGCATCTCGCTGAGCGATTCGGTGGGATTGATTATTGTGATTTTCCGGGCGCGTTTCAGCTTTTTGACTTCCTCGAAAGCGTTTATCAGCTCTTCATCGGTGTATTCCACCAACGTTGAACTGCTGTAACTGAGATAGCTGGAGCCAAGGGTGGTGAGCGGGTAACTGAACGTGCACCGGCTGAAACCGAGTTCTCTCAGAAAACCCGGCAATCGTCCATAGTCACCCACAAGCCGGCTCATTGTCACGCTGGCAATCGTCTCAACGCCCAGTTCTGAGAACAGTTCATTTGCGCGCTTGATCTTGACGCAGACACCCGGCAGGCCACGATGTTTTTCGTGTATGGCGGCGTCCGGGGCGTCGATTGACATGATCACGCTGCTCAAGCCCGCCGCAGTGTATTGCTTGATGTTCGTTTCGTTCCAGAGAGAACCATTTGTGCAAATCATCGGCCGAAGCCTGCGCTTTGCGGTGTGCGCCACCATCGCAAGCAAATCTTTGTGGACCATTGGTTCGCCGCCGACAAACAACAGATAACCGATCCGATTGTTTGCGCAGATGTCGATTGCCTCGCAGGCTTCTTCCAGGGTCACACTGCGGCGTTGTTTGGGGGCGAACCTGCCTGCAGCAAAACTGCAAAACTCGCATTTCGCGTTGCAGATGTTTGTGATGGCGAATTGTACGTAACCCGGGCCGCCGTGGTCCAAAACCCCTGCTATCAAAGGCATTCTCTCGGCCTTTTTGTCTGTCTTCAGGGCGGGTGTGCCGCCCGTCCCCTCTGCCCGAGGCACAGACCGAACTTCGACATCCTGTTTAGCGCTGTTCACAAACGTCCTGCCGCCATCTTGTAACAGGATTGCCCGGTCTGCAAATCCTTTGGGGAGCTTCTGTATCCGCGGGGGCGTATCTCACCTTTGTGGAGGTTTCTGAGCTCTGGAGCGGGATTTTGCAGTCATTGGAGCCAGACACAGCGG
>JARYMD010000306.1 GCA_029907285.1 Verrucomicrobiota bacterium
ACGCCCACTGCAACCGCGGCAGCGCCGTGTGCAGTGGGGGCTTGATCAGCGCGCTCTTCCCAGCGACGGAGTCGCAGCGCATATTTCCCAGCCCGGCGTGGTTGAAAGTCCCGGGGGCAAGAGCCGGGGGCGTTGCTCGTCAGTCAACTTTGGTTCCGGCCATGCCGGGCTGGGAAATATGCGGGCTAAGGACTTGGCAATTGGGCCGATATCGGTAGGCTGTCCGGCGTGGCGGCGGCCCAAGATATACCAGGGGACGATTTTGGATTACGTTTTTTCACTTCATTGACGAGCGATGATTGATCAGGCAACACGGCCGATACTTCTCCTGATTTCGGCACCATCCGGCGGGGGAAAGACTACCGTTTGCCAGCGAATGCTGGCGTCAAGTCCAGGACTCAAGCGGGTCGTGACTTGCACGACACGCCTTCCCCGGTCGGGCGAGCGCAACGGCGTGGATTATTGGTTCCTGGACGCGAAGACATTTCAAGAGCGGCTGGCGGCGGGCGACTTTCTCGAACACGCTGTTGTTTATGATCATCATTACGGCACTCCGCGTTCGGAGGTGCAGCGCTTGCTGCAAGCGGGCACAGATGTGCTTATTGCACTGGATGTCCAGGGCGCCAACAGCGTCAGAACAATCGCGAGAACAGACACGCTCTTGTCGTCGGCGCTTGTCACTGTGTTCTTGACCCCGCCGTCGATCGAGGAACTGGCGGCGCGATTGCAGCGCAGGGGACAGGACGCACCCGACGTTATTGCAAAACGGCTTGAAGCCGCGCGGCGCGAGATCGAGCACTGGCGGGAGTTCGATTACCTGCTCCTGAGCTCGACCATCGAGGAGGACCTCAGAAGAATGCAGGCAATCTATCTTGCGGAGAAGATGCGGGTTCGCCCCTCGCCAGGAGCCGGTCATCGGAGCGTGTAATATCACGAGCGTTTCCTTTGCATTTACACATGGCACGTCAACAAGCAGAACTGGAGGCAGTCTGATGCGAAAATGTGCATGTTCAGGGCGATGCACGCCAGCGCCAGAAGGTTACAGTCGGCGTGAATTCATCGAGCTCATGGGCGCCACGGCCGCCGGGGCTTTGCTTGCTCCGGGCGCAAGAGCCGATTTTTCAATGCCCGAGCAGGAGTTCAACAGATGGAAGGCGAGCCTGTTCGAGGGCGGCCAACCCCGGGTTTACACTTCCGAGAAACACACCGATGCGCGGCTTCACCTTGGCGGGATAGGCACGGGGAATCTCGAGATCGGAGCAGACGGCCAGTTCACAACATGGCAACTGTTTAACACTTTGCGGGATGGGCATGTGCCTTTGTATTTTGCCGTGAAAGCGGGGAAAGTTGCGCGGTTGCTTCAGACCGCGGGCGGTCCGAATTGGCCCCGGATTGCGAGGATTGAAATGACCGGTGAATATCCCGTGGCAAAGCTCAGGTTTATCGACGACGCGCTCCCGGTGAAAGTTGAACTGACAGCTTTCACTCCTTTTGTGCCCCTCGACTCGCGCGTTTCTTCGATGCCGCTTGCAGCGCTGGTATTCAAGCTGACCAACACCACCGCCGAACCAATGACCGTGTCGCTCGCTGCGTTCATGCAAAATCCTGTCGGGTACGACGCGCGCGGCACGATGGAAGACAATCGTTATCCCGGTTGCGGATGGAATGTGAACGAACCTTTCTCTGAGGCGGCTTTCTCAGGTTTATTGTTCAGGGCCGAGCATGGTGAACCTGCGTCGATCGATCGCCCAGTTGACATACTTGCCAGTGCGAATCTCAAGGAGCTGGAAGGTCCGCCAACCGATCGGCCCAGCGAATTGCGGGTGACCTGTTTTGGCGCGGAAGCATCTGAATTCAAAAAAATCGCAGACCCGGCCCGGACAGTAATCTGGTTCGAAGATGCGCCAGAGAACACTCCTGAACCCATCCTGCGCGCCGCGCAAGAAGCAGTTAATGGCGGAGCGGTGTTGGTGTTTGGAGGAGCGGATCAGCCGCTTTTGCGTGCTTACGCGGCGTTCACAGGCGGCAAACCGATCGCACGCGTCGATTCAAGACCGGACATTTTGTTCGAGGATTTCGAGCAAGGGTACCGCGATTGGAAGGTCGAAGGCGCGGCGTTCGGGTCTTCGCCCGCCGGCGGGACGCTGCCAAATCAGCAGCGTGTTACGGGGTTCCATGGAAAAGGGTTGGTTAATACCTACCTCGGGGGAGACGACACAGAAGGCCGGCTGACCAGCAGGGCTTTCAAAATCGAGCGCAACTACATTCGGTTCCTTGTCGGCGGCGGCAGCCATGCGACCACGCAAATCCGCCTCGTTGTTGACGGTCGTGTGGTCCGCGCCGCATCCGGCAAGAACAACGAAAAACTTGAACCTGCCATCTGGGACGTGCGTGAGTTTGCCGGACGTGATGCGTGCATCCAGATAGTCGATGAACAAAAGGGCCCGTGGGGTCACATAAACGTGGACCAGATTGTGTTCTCGGATGATCCCGCGAATCGGGCAACGTTCCAGCTTCTGGAAGAACTGTTGCCAATCCGGTTCAGCGGCATTCGCACAGAGGTTACCGACACGAAGGACGCGCCTCAGGTCGAGTTCGTCGATATGACATTCCAACGCGATTCGACCGAGCAGACGGGATCAGACAGGCGAAAGGTGTTTGTTCGTTCATTGGGCAAGGGCAAAGTGATCGTCGTGCAAGGACGGGTTCTCGTTCCTGCCCACGCAGGATTACTCGCGCCACGGCAACGCGCATACGAATTCCTGTGTTCGCTGTTGGGGGTGCGTTTTGTTCGGATGCAGGGCCAGCACCAATTGTCAATGGGGTTTGGCACGGTCGGGCTCGGTGTTCTTACAGGTCAGCGGTCCGAAACATCTGCTGGAAATGCCGGGGACACTCCTCGGGTGACAGCCCTTGTTTCGTTTGGATCGTGGGATGGTGCATGGGACCGTTTCAGTTCTGACGGCGCATTTGATCCAATGGCAAATGCAATGCCGTCTTCACCCAGCTCGGAAGGGCAAACCTCGCGCGGCGCAATGGCAGCCTCCGTGCTCGTTCGCGCCGGGGAAACCGTCCAAGTCCCATTCGTGCTCACGTGGCATTTCCCGAACAAGTACAACGACGCTGGCAAACGGATGGGATGCCGTTACACGACAGGATGGCAGGATGCGCGGGCGGTCATGCGGAGCGCCGCTGCGTCGTGGCCAGCGCTAAGGGACAAGACCGAGCGATTCCAACGTCTGTTCCATGGGGGCACATTGCCGTGGTGGTTGCTTGATTGCATTAGCGCGAATGCGGCAACCATCCGCCACGTGGGCGTTGTCTTCCAAATCGAGAATGGTGATGTCTATGGCTGGGAAGGATCGAACGGATGCTGTCAGCCCACCTGCACGCATGTTTGGGGATATGAGCAGTCCCTTGCGCATCTGTTCCCCGACCTCGAACGCGAAATGCGCA
Organism: Verrucomicrobiota bacterium; assembly: GCA_029907285.1. Taxonomy (GTDB): domain Bacteria; phylum Verrucomicrobiota; class Verrucomicrobiia; order Limisphaerales; family J093; genus JAAYVR01. Next base: position 3,457 of record JARYMD010000306.1, read on the forward strand.
GGATCGATTTCAAACATCAGCAACGCGAAGACGGCGGCATTAACAACCGGACCGAGGTGCCGTCGCCACCCCGTCCAACAGGCGAACAGCCGTTTGCAGATGGCCACGCCAGTTGTGTTCTCAAAGCGTATCGCGAAGCCCTCAACTCGACCGACGAACAGTTCTTCGAGGAATACTGGCCGCGAGTTCGCAACGCCGTCGAATACCTCGTGCAGCGCGACGCTTCATCACATAACGGCCGGCCTGCGGGTTACCTCGAAGACGACCAATGGAACACGTACGACGAGGCTTTGCACGGCGTAACCACGTTTATCAGCGGCTACTACCTGGCTGCGCTTCTTGCGGGAGAGACATGGGCGCGGAGAATCGGCGACACCGCCGCTGCGGATCGCTGGCACGAAATATTCGAGCGCGGTCAAAAGAACCTCATCGATCTGTGCTGGAATGGCGAGTACTTCCAGCAGCATCTGCCCGGCTACGAGAAAATGCCCGGGGAAGTCGGCCCCGGCTGCATGTCCGACCAGCTCATCGGCCAATGGTGGGCGCATCAACTCGGCCTCGGCTACGTTCTCCCAAAGGAAAAGGTTGTTTCAGCGCTTCGATTCGTCTTCAGATACAATTTCAAGACGGACCTGACGGAATGGAGACATGCGCCCCGCGCATTTGCCGGCGCTCGCGACAAGGGACTGATTATCTGTACATGGCCGAGGGGCGGTCGGCCGCCTCATGTGATGCTTTATTCGGATGAAGTGTGGACGGGCATCGAATATCAAGTGGCCGCGCATATGATTTACGAGGGCCTTGTCGAAGAAGGACTCGCCATTGTCAAAGCTGCACGGGAAAGATACGACGGCATACCAAGGCCGCCGATAACGCGAAACCCGTGGAACGAAATCGAATGTGGCGGCCACTACGCTCGAGCGATGTCTTCATGGTCGCTGCTTGCCGCACTGAGCGGCTGGCACTATGACGGTCCGCGATGCCATTTGACGATTGAACCACGCTACAAACCTGACAGTTTCGCGTCCTTTTGGTGCGGCACCGAGGGGTGGGGAGTCTTGACCCAGCAACGCAACGGACAATCCCAGCGCAATGATGTTTCTGTGGCTGAGGGTCGGTTGCGGCTTCGCCGGTTTGCGTTGCCGGTCAACAGGCCGTTCCAACAAGCTCGCGTTGAACTCGGTGGCAGCGAATGCAGAGCACAAATCGAGATCAGCGGCGGCTGGGTGAGAATCAACTTCCAAACACCGGTGACCATTGAGATCGGCCGGAAACTGGCCGTGTCGATTCAATAGGGCGTTGGCGATTGACGCAACGCCGCCTGGCGCATGGTTGGCTGCGAACGAAGTTTATTGCCCAAGGCAAGCAGGAGCAACAGCCCGCCTGCGGCCATGCCCGGACTTGGTTCGGGGATGACCACATTGTCTGAGAGGCCATCGTTGATGGGATCGCTGCTGGCCAGCCCAAGTGGGAAGTCCTTGTTGATGTTGTTGTGGTTTGCAGAGGTGGTGAACAGCAATCTAACGGAGCTTGTACCTGTGAGGGCGACAAAGGTCGAATATGGAATGGCGATGTCAACGTAGCGTGCATTTGCTGGAAACACATTAGCATAGTCTGCCGGTGCGCCTGTCCACAAGACGTCGGTGTCTGCAGTTCCTACAGATACCTGCCCAAGCGTTGGGCCTCCAGTCACCCTTGCGAATTCAACCCTGTTATCGACTTTCAAATCCAATTGCAGCACATACTCAAGGGTATTCGTGTCACCTCCTGTGTCGAAGAACACCTGCCAAACAGCCTGCGGGTTCTGCGACGTGCCACTCACCGCCAGCCTGAACTGAATATGATTGTCGTACAAGGCCCAAAAGGCGCATGCAGGTCCAGATGCATCCCCAAGCAGATCAACGGACGCCGGGCTGACGTCATTTTGTGGGTCGTAGTAGTACTGTGTGCCCCCGTTGACCATCACTGGCTTCCACTGTGTTGTCCAAGTGAACACCGCTGCGTGCACGTTGGGCAGCAGCGCTGCTGCTAGCGCCGCTATTCCCGCATATCAGCGAGTTCCTCTTCATCGGATTCGAAA
>JARYMD010000307.1 GCA_029907285.1 Verrucomicrobiota bacterium
ATCGGAATTGAAATCGACATTCTACCAAACACGCAAGAAACAATGCCAGTGGAAGTTTCGCCTTTCGCCTTGCTGCCAACAAAGAATCGATTAGGCTCTGCGGCATGGATCGATACCGCCTGCTCAAGCCGATCCGAGCTTTGTTGGCCACACGGTTCCTGGTGCTCGCAGTGCAGATCGCAGCCCTGGTCTGGCTCGTTGCATCCTGCTCCAAGCCGCCAACCCAGGAAACCGAGTTCATCCAAACCATGAACACCGGGAAGAACTACCTCGACCAACAGCAGGCGGAAAAGGCAGTCCAACTTTTCCAGCGCGCAGTTGAACTCGAGCCCGGCAGAGCAGATGCGCACCTGAACCTTGCAAACGCGTATCTGTTATCGGGACAACTCGACAAGGCACTGGAACATGCGCAAACAGCGTTGAGTTTCGATCGGAACTTTGCTGCGGCTTATTATGTGGCTGGGTGCGCCAACTTGCGCGCCAGCCGTTTTGCTGAAGCGCTTCAAATGTTGCAATCGTGCAGGGATTTGGACCCGAATGTTGCGGCGGTGAACTACCAGCTCGGCTTGGCGTATCAGGGATTGGATCATCTCGAGGACGCAATAGGCGCATTCCAAGACGTTATCAAACTGGAACCGAATCATCCGGCCGCGCATTACGCGTTTAGCAGAGCTTTGATGCGGGCAGGCCGCGAGGACGAAAGCAAAAAGGCCCTGGAACGCCACAACCAAATCCGGGCAACACAGCCCTCTGCGTCTTTGACGCCCGAAGTTCTGGAACGGTGCAAGTACACCCAGGCTGTGGTGCCACAGAAAATCCCCAAACCCGACCTCGTTGGCGTCAAGGTGCAGTTTGTTGATGTGACGGCGACGGCATTCGGCGGCAACGGCAGCAAATACCGGGGACCAATCGGAGTGTTGGATTACAATCACGAAGACCGGAACAGCCTCTTTGTCGCCGAGGGCACAAACGGTTTCAGATTGCTCGACAACCGCAACGGCGTTTTCAAGCCAATGGCCGATTTGTTGCCTGCACCGCCCAACGGCCAATACACGCGCGTGCTCGTCGGCGATCTCAACAACGACAGATTTGAAGACATCGTCGTGCTCGGGGAAAAAGCGTCGCTAGCTTTCAGATTCGCCACAAACGGGGCGGTTCGTGATTGGACAGCCGCTTCCGCCCTCAAGAGCCTCGGATTGGTGGCGGCTGACGGCGCTTTGTTGGACATGGATTTCACCGGCAAACTCGATGTCATGGCTGTTCAGCCGGGCGGCAACGGACTGCGCGCATTGCGGAACCTCGCCAACATGTATTACCGGGACGTCACTGCTACTTCGGGCATTCCCGCCGGGCTCACAGGCCTTGTCCAGCTCGTCATCGATGATTGGAACAACGACGATCTGATGGACATAATAGTCTCGAGGACAAACGCGCCGCCTCTTTACCTGCAAAAGATCCGCGGCGGCCCGTTTTGTCCGACCAACCTTCCGCCAGGCAGACTCGAGGGAACAGTTCTGGCCATCGGCGATGTCAACGGCGATTCACGCGCGGACCTCATGGTCGGCGGGCCGGACCACATCGACCTGCTGCTCGGAGGCGTCAACCGTTTCCTTCGCATCCAAGCCGCACTGCCCGGGCTCTCACTTTTCAAGTTGATTGATTACGACAACGACGGCTGGCTCGACTTGTTTGCCGCGGGCGACGGTCTCCGCGTCTTCCGCAACATCGGCGATGGCCAATTCAAAGACGTCACCGAAAACCTCGGATTCGCCCAGCTCGCCAACGCCCGCGTTCGGCATCTGGCCGCAGCAGACTTCGACACGGACGGCGACACCGATCTTGTGTTGGACATTGAAGGGCGCGGCCTGCAACTTTGGCGCAACGACGGTGGCAACGCCAACCTCCAGCTCAAACTTCGCCTGTTGGGAAATCGCTCGAACGCAAGCGGAATCGGCATACGACTCGAAGTCGCAGCCGGCGCATTCCGTGTGCACCGGACAGTCTCGACCCTGCCGATCGAGATTGGTGTTGGGAACAACCGGCGCCTTGACTCGCTGACCGCGCGGTGGTTTGACCTTGCGTACAATCAAATCGACATCACCCCAGACCCAAAGAGTTCTATGCCAGTGTTCGAACCCGTCCTGCCAGCCGGCTCTTGTCCTTACGTGTATGCGTGGGATGGCGAGAAGTTCAGGTTCGTGTCGGACTTCCTCGGGTCGTCGCCAGTCGGCCTGCGTGTAACCGACACTGTCTTTGCTGACGCCGATCCTCACGAATACCTGTGGCTGGGCTCAGATGACATGTTCAAGCCCCGTGGTACAAGTTACGTCATTCAGGTGACCGAGGAACTGCGCGAGGTTTTGTACCTGGACGAAGCAAAACTGGTGGTTGTCGATCACCCGAAGGACACTGAAGTTCACACAACAGACAAGTTCAGGCCGAGCAAACCTTTCCCTCGAGGCGAACTCTGGACACTGCATAACCGATACCCCCTACGCCGTGCCACAACACTCGAAGGCGCTGATGTCACAGATGCCCTGACAGAAAACGACGGGCGGGTTGTCTCGCCGACGCGCCTGCGGATTCCGCAACTCCGCGGTTTGGCTGAGCCACACGGCGTCGAACTTGACTTTGGCCCGCTGGCGGCGGACCGGCCGCTGGTGCTCGCCCTCACGGGCTGGCTGAGGTTTGGCGGCGGAATGGCCAACGTCGCAGCATCCCACGACCCAGACCTGCCGTTCCCATTCCCGCAACTCGAGGTCGAAGTCCCACCAACCGGCTGGAAAAAACTCGATGTTGTCGTCGGCGCGCCCTCGGGCAAGACCAAAACAATACTGGTTGATCTTGCCAATCGGTTGCCTCCCGGCGCCAGAAAGCTCAGGCTCACCACCGCTTTCGAAATTCACTGGGACCGCATCGCGCTCTTCGAGCGAAGATTTTCCGATGAAACTCGGATTAGCAGGTTTGCCCCTTGCAAAACAGACCTTCACTGGCGCGGGTTCAGCGAGTTCGCAGACCTGCCATGGTATGTCCCGTTGACGCCCGTGTACGACCGCGTCTTCCAACAGCCGCATTGGGCAATCACTCCGATGGGCTGGTGCACACGATACGGCGACGTCGCGCCTCTGATCGAAGCCGAAGACAACGCGGTGGCAATCCTCAACGGCGGCGATGAACTTACTCTGGAATTCGATGCGGACCGCCTTCCGCCAAAGCCCGCTGAGTACGCCCGCGATTTCTTTCTGTACAGCGTTGGATGGGACAAGGACGCTGATTTCCATGTCGAACTCGGATGGAAGGTCGATCCAATCCCATGGCATGGAATGAACGACCAAATGTACGGCAAGGAACCGCGCCCGGCGTTTCCAAGCGATTCGCTTATGAAACGCTATAACACGCGCTGGGTCGGCCAGCTCACTCTCAGCCGGGCCAAGAGCCAGACAGAATAGTGCGGAGCAATCCACGTTTGTCACACCGTGGCCACAACATTGCCCGTTTGCCACCGAACATTCTAACGCGTGAATCTCCCCCGCCAAAACCCGCCCCAACCACATCCTTCTGCCAACTATGTTTCTGCCGCCCATTTTTCTGCCTCCCATTTTTCTGCCAATAATGTTCCTGTCCTGTATCTTTCTGCCCCGTACAGATTTGGTCCGATCCACCGGTTTCCTCATGTCCAGGCCAATGTTCTTGCTTGCCATCGGGATCGCATCCTCGAAGCATTGGCTCATGCGAACTCGGCTTTCATGTCTATTCGGAGCAGCCAGCCTTGTTGTTGGATTCTGTTGTAACGTTGCCGCTGCGGCCGATCAGCCCGAAGCATTTGCCCTGCGCAAATGGACCGAAACGCCAGACCAGACAAATACCGTCCTGATCATTCGCGCTGACATCAAGGCGCAGCACCGTGTTCCCAAGTTTATCACCGGCAAGTTCGCCGAGCATCTTGGCTGGAACATCAACAACGGCATGTGCGCCCAGATTCTCCGGAATCCCACGTTCGCCGATTACCCGTTTTGGACCGGGCAAATGACCCCAGATGGCCTGACCAAGTTCCACGTTGACGATTCGCGGATCACCGAGGAAATGCGCCGTTTGGCGGCGCGTTTCGGGTGGCCGGACCGCGAGCTCGAAAGCCTTTCACAGTCGCGCTCCGACAGTCTGGCCTGTTTCTGGAGCCGAATTGGGGCACGTGAAAGTGTTGAGGTCAGCCCGGACACCGCAAAAGGCGGCAATCGCGCCCAGCGCGTCCATGTCAAACGCGCCGGGTGCGGCATTGCACAGTGGACATGGCTGCCTTTGCACCGCATTCGGACTTACGAATTCGAGATTTGCGTCAGATCGCCAGACCTGACCGCCCTGCGAGTGGGACTTTCTGCAAACGAGTCAAATGAGGATGCGGTGACTGCCCTCGTTGCCGATGTTGGACCGGACTGGCGCAAACTGCGTGGCACACTCCGAGTTCCGGACGCTGTTCCCGAGGACAAGCCAATGCGGTTCTCAGTGTGCGCCGATTCGCCCGGCCAGTTTGTCATCGGCCATGCTTTTCTTTATCCGGCTGATCATGTGAAAGGCGCCGACCCAGATGTGATCCGGTTCCTGAGGGATTCCCGTCTTCCAATTCTGCGTTGGCCAGGTGGAAACTTTGTTAGCACGTACCATTGGGAGGACGGAGTCGGGCCCGTCGAACTGCGCCCGACACTGCCCAATTTTGCATGGGGCGGTGTGGAACCGAACCTGTTTGGCACTGACGAGTTCATCGAGTTTTGCCGTGCGGTTTCGTGCGAGCCGATGATTTGTATCAACGCCGGGAGTGGCACGCCTGAGGAAGCCGCGCGTTGGGTCGAGTATTGCAATGGCGGCACGGATACGCCGATGGGCCAACTGAGAGCCGCAAACGGCCACCCAGAACCGTTCAACGTCATGCATTGGGAAATCGGCAATGAACTCTGGGGCCGCTGGCAGTACCGATGGACAACTGCGCCCGGCTACGTTGACCGACTGAAACTGTTCGCCCACGCAATGCGCGCGGCAGACCCGAAGATTCGCCTCTGTGCGTGCGGCGCTCCGGTGTTCTGGGGCAAGGACTGGAACGACACGCTCGTAAACGGCGCTCCCAACTTGTTCGATGCCACAACCGATCATCCGCTTATCGGAGGCAATGTTGACCTCGCCACTGACCCAATGGATGTGTACATGGACTTTATGGCTGTGCCCGAAGTCCTCGAGCGCAAATGGGCAGAGCTGCGCGACACTATGCAGCGCGCGGGGATTGCCAAGCCGCGGCTCGCAGTGACAGAACTGCAAGTGTTCGCGCACCTTGGTTCGCGATCGGACAACAACCAGCCGGTCCGTTTAACCCGCCAGAATCTGCCCGACCAGGACTCGATAACCGAGGCGGTTTACGACATCCTCGTGTACCACGCCGCCCTCCGGCTTGGTTCATTTGTCGAAATGGTCACGCACTCAGCGGTGGTCAATCACGGAGGCGGATTGCGAAAAGAGCGCGAGCGCGTCTATGCCAATCCGTGCC
>JARYMD010000308.1 GCA_029907285.1 Verrucomicrobiota bacterium
GGCCGAATCCGCTCCAGGCAGCCTCTTGCGGTCGGATCTGAACCGGCGAACCGGAGTTTCCCGCGGACCGTCACCGGGCAACAACTCAATGCCGCATCGCGCGCAGGGCGGTTTTCAGGATTTTGCCGGTGGCGTTTCTCGGCAGTGCCGGAAGCTGAATAATCCGCCTTGGCACTTTGTAGTCTGCCAGCCTTTCTTTCAAGAACCGCAGAAAAGCTGCTTCTTCAAACTGGGCGTCGTCGGCGAGAGCGATGTACCCGACAGGCTGCTCACCGCGACGCGGGTCCGGGAACCCGACTACCGCGGCTTCTTTGATGCCGGGGTATTGATACATGACCTCTTCGATCTCGCGCGGATATACATTGATTCCGTTGACCAGCAGCATGTCTTTCTTGCGGTCAGTAACGTAGATGTATCCCTGCGCGTCCATCCGGCCTATGTCGCCGGTGTACAACCACCCGCCCCGAAGCGCACGGGCGGTTTCTTCTTCTTGCTTCCAATACCCCATCATCACGTTCCCACCACGGACACAGATTTCACCAATCTCGCCTGTCGGCACTTCCTCCCCTGCGTCGTTGCGAATGGTCACTTCAACACCGGGAATTGGAAGACCTATTGATCCCGGCTTGACGACACCGTGGATCGGGTTAAGAGACACGACAGGGCTTGCCTCGCTCAGGCCATAGCCTTCCAGCAGTGGGACCGGATACCGCGCGCCGAATTGTTTGAGCGTCTCCAATGGCAGCGGAGCGGCGCCGCTAATGCAAAGCCGCAAACTCAGCCGCGGCGGCGGCGGCGTGCCCAGAAGCGTCCTGAAAAGTTGCGGAATCCCAACCAGCACAGTCGCTTCGTGCGCGACCATTTCTTCAAGAATCCCCTTTGGTGGATGGAGCGATTTGACAAGCACGATTGACCCTCCGACAAGCAGCGGAAGCAACACGCAAACGGTCAGCATGTACGTGTGAAACATCGGCAGCACAAGGGCGAACCGGTCCAGTTGCACCGCTTCCAAAACCTCCTTACAACTATCAACGTTGTGGAGAAGATTGCCGTGGGACAGCATCGCGCCCTTGGGATGGCCGGTTGTTCCAGAGGTGTATATCAGCATCGACAGGTCCTTTTCTGAAGCCTCTGAAGATGGCACCGGCGACGAGTCGAAAGGTCCAATGCCAAAGTGGTCCACCAGCAGAATGCGGAGGGACGGGCGGCCCTGAACCAGTTTCTCGTGGCCGCCTGCCATCGCTGCTTCGCTGATCAAAACGTCTATGTCGCCATCGTGCAGAATATAAGCAACCTCGTCCGGTTTGAGAAAGTTGTTGATCGGCACAACAACTGCCCCGGCGCGCAACGCGCCAAACAAAGCCGATATGAACTCAGGGCAGTTCTTCAGCCATATTCCAATCCGGTCGCCCGGTTTCACTCCAAGCACGATTCGCAGGGTCTGGGCAACCCATGCAGACTGGTTGAGGAAATGCTTGTAGCTGAAAGTCGCATCACCCCAAAAAACGGCCGTTTTGTCGAGGTTCCTTTCGGCCGACGCGAGAAAAGCATTAGCGAGATTCATTCAGGTCTGTGCTTTTGGGCACGGATTAAGAGCAAAACACCCCCCGCCCGTCAAGCCAATCCCAAGATCAAACCAGGTTTTCGTACCGCCATTTTGGAGAATCCACGCGGCCATTGCAAATCATCGAAGCGTTCAGTTTGCGGCTGCGCCTGACCAGCTCATCCCTTTATGCAGCACATCGGCCTGAGCTTCGCGACCTTGTGGGAAATGCCCGCCAATTCGCACGCTTCTACAACGTCCGTGACATCCTTGTAAGCCTCGGGAATCTCTTCATCGACACTTCTGCGGCTTTGTCCTCTGACAATAACGCCTTTGCTTTCAAGCTCGCGGATAACGTCCCGCCCTTTTGCCGCGTGCTTCGCCTGATTCCGGCTCAACATGCGGCCGGCGCCGTGGCAGGTGCTGCCGAAAGTCTCCTCCATTGCCTTCGCCGTGCCCGTGAGCACAAACGAGTATCGCCCCATGTCTCCGGGAATAAGAACCGGTTGTCCGATTGCCCGGTATTGATCAGGGATTTCAGGGTGACCTGCGGCGAAAGCACGCGTAGCGCCTTTCCGGTGCACACAAAGCCGCCGTTCCTTGCCATCGACAACGTGCGTCTCGAACTTCGCGATGTTATGGGCTATCTCATAGACGGTTCTCAGCCCAACCTCTTCCGGTTTGGCGCGCAGCGCTTTGGCAAACGCGAGCCGCGCGTTATGGGCGATGGTTTCGCGGTTCGCAAATGCGTAGTTTATCGCGCATTGCATCGCCCCAAGATAAGCCTGGCCTTCGGGCGACTGGATCGGCGCACAAGCCAACTGCCGGTCCGGAAGTTTCATCCCACACTTTCGTGCCGCGCGATCCATCACCGCAAGGTAATCATCGCAAATCTGATAACCGAATCCGCGCGACCCGCAATGGATTATTACTGTGACCTGATCTTTGAAGAGCCCAAGCACCGCTGCTTGCTCGGGGTCGTAGATTTCTTCAACGTACCCCACCTCGAGAAAATGATTTCCAGAGCCAAGTGTTCCGAGTTGTTCGCGCCCCCTTTCCCATGCGCGCGCTGATACATGTGCGGGGTCGGCCCCCCGAATGCAACCGCGCTCTTCAATGTACTCGAGGTCGCTTTTGCTGCCCAGCCCGTTCCTGACGGCCCATGCAGCCCCTTCGACAACCACTTGTTTCAGTTCCTCAACGTTTACACTCACCGATCCTTCTGCGCCAACGCCAGTCGGTATGTCCCGAAACAATTGGTTCACCAGCTCCCTGAGGCGCGGCAGCACCTCTGCCCGTGTCAGTTTTGATGCCATCAACCGCACCCCGCAGTTGATGTCGTATCCAACGCCACCGGGTGAAACTACGCCGTCCCTGGCGTCAAAAGCAGCCACGCCGCCAATCGGAAAACCATAACCCCAGTGAATGTCAGGCATCGCCAGTGACGCGCCGACAATCCCCTGCATGCACGCGACGTTGGCCGCCTGTTGCGCCGCCGGGTCGGAGCGTATGGATTCCATCATTTCCGCCGTGGCATAAATGCGAGCCGGCACTTGCATCTCGCCCGTCCTGGGTATTTCCCAGAGTGCAGGCCCAACTCTTTCAAATTCCAGTTGCATGACGCGCAAACTTCGCCTTGAAGCAGACCATTGTCAACGGAGACATTCCCCAGCGAGGCCTGCCATGGACAGAGCGCGGTGAGTCCACGTTTGACATTATGGGGTTGCATCCCGGGCCAGCCTGAATCCGAGCCTCGCCAGCACTTGCCACTTGAGTCAAAGCGCTCAGGTGGATAGATTATGCCCGCTAAATGGCGGCTTCGAGGAAATCCGATGCAACTCAGGTTTGTGCGATGCGGAAGCCGCAAGACCGACGTTTGGATTATGCCGCTGTACGAGTACGAAGTATGTGAAGGCCAAGGCGGGTGCGTGGTTTGCGGCGGACGGTTTGCACTTCGACGTCCCGTCAACGCGCCCGAGCTTACGCATTGTCCTGCTTGCAAGAAGCGGGTCAGACGCGTGATTTCCACTTTCAATACACCCAAGCTGTTGAAACCGCTCTCGGTTTCAGATGCCAAGAAAGCCGGTTTCACCGTCTTGAAACGGATTGGCAAGGGCGAATACGAGCGACAATAGCTGCAGCAGTGCGGCCCATGCCCATGCGGTGATTGAGCACGAGCATGTCCAACGGACCTGCTCAACCGCCGAAACTCTCGTGCGCCGCGCACTTCTCGTCTCCGCGGCCGCATTGCCGATCCGGTTTTTTGTCTCGCTAATCACCCGAGTTTGATGCATTTTACGCGGTAAGAAGATGACGGGGTTCGACAAACTTGTAACCCGGGTCGAGCACGCCGCGCGTCGCAGACGTTTGCAGCGCGCGTGGCGCGCTTTTTGGACCGGGCTTGTTGTTGGGGCGTGCGTCTGGCTGGCTGCCTTGCTGTGCTACAAACTGTTGCCTTTGCCGATGCGGGTCCTTGCAATCGGCGCGGTGCTTGGGATCACAGCTCCTTTAGTGGCTGCAATTGTCGGGCTTTGGCGGCGAGAAAGCCCGCAGCAGACTGCGATTTGGTTGGACAAACAGCAGCGATTGGAGGAGCGGGTTAGTTCCGCAATCGAAGTCGGCCGTGACCCTAAGTACGGCCGATGGAGCGAATTGCTGATCGAAGACGCGAACCGGCATCTGGAAGGGCTCGATATCCGGCGGATACTGCCGTGGACACTTCCAAGATCGAGTGTATGGGCGCTGCTGGTATTGACCCTTGGGGCGGCGCTCGGTTTTGTGCCCGAATACCGCAGCGCGAGTTACTTGCAGAAACAGCGCGAGCGTGAAACGGTGCGGGACACGGGACGCGCTTTGGCTGATGTGACCCGGCGTGATCTCGAGAAACGCGCACCCGCACTGGACGCCACGCGGCGAGCAGTAGAGTCGGTTGCTGAACTCGGCGAACAGTTGGCCCGAAAGCCCTTGACCAGGCCCGAGGCACTGCGCGAGTTGGCAAAGCTCACTGAAAAGGTACAGCAGCAGGCCAAGGAGATAGGGCAAAACCCGGCGTTACGGGCTCTTGCGAAGAACCCGTCTGACAAGTCTGACCTGTCCGACCGGTCTGACGCAAAAACCGATTCAGCCGAAACTGCCGACGGCAAGATGAAAGCTTCCTCGGGTGACCTTGAAAAACTTAAACAGGACCTTGAACGGGCGTTGCAGTCGGCAGAAGCATTGAAAAAAGAGGGCGCAGCCGGTGACAAAACCGCACAGCAAAACCTCGCCGGTGCTCTGAACAGCCTCAGTCAGCAGGCAAAAGAGCTCGGGTTGAACATCTCAAGCTTGTCAGAAGCGATTGAGGCTTTGAAGTCCGGGGAAATTGACCGGTTGCTCAAAGATTTGGCGGTGGCCGATCGCGATCTTGAACAGCTTGCGGAGACCGCACGGGCGCTCGAGCAGATGCAGATGCAGGCGGAACGGATTGGCAAGGACCTCCCGGAACAACTCCAGAACGGACAGGCAACGGCTGCACGCAGCACACTGCAAAAAATGGTGAACCTCCTCAAATCCGGGAATGTTGATCCAAAACAGCTTCAATCGATCATGGATGAAGTCGGCCGCGCCATCAAACCTGCGGGGCAATACGGGAAGGTCGCAGACCATCTAAAGCAAGCGCTCCAGCGAATGCAGGGCAAGGACAACGCCGCCGCGGCTCAGTCACTTGCTGACGCTGCAAACGAGCTTCAAAAGCTCATGGAACAACTTGCCGATGCAGAGAGTCTCGAGGGTGCGTTGTCGGCTCTCCGCCGTGCCCAAGCGGCTATAGGCACCGGGAAGTGCTGGAGTCAGGCTGGCACGGTCGGACAGCCCGGTTTCAAACCCGGTGGACGGCCCGGACGCGGCGTGGGAACGTGGGCCGATGAGGACGGCTGGATCGAGCAACCGCCCATGACGGGCGCATGGGATAACAGTGG
>JARYMD010000309.1 GCA_029907285.1 Verrucomicrobiota bacterium
CCTGAAACCGAACTGCGCCGTCTCCGCGGCAGGGTTGTGAGCTACGTTTTTCAAGAGCCGAGCGCCTCACTCAACCCGGTGCGCACCATCGGAAGCCAGATTCTCGAAGCCCTTAAACTCCATCAACCTTCGATCGCCACAAGAGAAGAAGTCGCAAGGCTCCTTGCCATGGTCGGAATCCCCTCGCCGGAAACTCGCGCTGACGATTATCCGCACCAGATGTCAGGCGGAATGCAGCAAAGAGCGGCGATCGCGATGGCCATTGCAGCAAGGCCAAAGCTGCTGGTTGCGGATGAACCGACCACGGCCCTCGACGTGACCGTTCAAGCTCAGATCATTGATCTCATGCGGGAGCTGCAGGGGAAATTCGGCATGGCCATCCTCCTGATCACACACAACCTCGGGATTGTCCGCGAAATCGCCAATCGCGTCGCAGTGATCTACGCCGGCCAGATAGTCGAAACCGCCTCTTGTGCAGAGCTTCTGCGCCAGCCGCGACACCCTTATACGGCCGCGCTCATCAAGGCAGTGCCAGAGCTGGGACGCCGTGCAAATCGGCTCCATGCGATACCAGGCCAGGTTCCATCGTCATTCGATCGCCCGAAGGGATGCCGGTTTCATCCGCGATGCGAACTTGCCCGGCCGGAATGCGAGAAAAACTCACCAATGTTGATTCCCGCCGGGCCCGGTCACTGGACGCGCTGTCCATGGCATGATCAATTGCCGCGGGCCCGGCTTTCACCGGATTTGAAAGCATGAGCATGCTCGAAGTCAGACAGCTCAGCGTCCGCTTTCCGGTCCGGCGCGGGCTGTTCGGCGGCGTCCGCCCATGGCTCAGAGCCGTGGACCGCGTCGATCTCGAAATCCAAACGGGGGAAACAGTGGGATTGGTCGGAGAAAGCGGTTGCGGAAAGTCCACCCTCGGTCGCGCGATTCTGCGGCTCATTGAACCTGCAGAAGGACAAATCATTTGGAAAGACACGGACGTCACCACGCTCTCAGGGCGCGAACTGCGGCAATGGCGGCGGCAGGCGCAAATCATTTTTCAGGACCCGATCAATTCTCTTGATCCGCGACAAACGATCGGCGATGCCATAGGGGAAGCGCTTGACGTTCACAAGCTGACGTCCAACCGCCGTGAGCGACAAGATCGTATCGCGGCGCTGATGGAGTCTGTTGGCCTCGACCCTTCCCGTGCTTCGGACTATCCACACGAATTCAGCGGTGGCCAGCGCCAAAGAATCGGCATTGCCCGCGCACTGGCAGTCCAACCCGACCTCATCGTGTGCGATGAACCGGTGAGCGCTCTGGATGTCTCCATTCAGGCTCAGATTGTCAACCTGCTTCTGGACCTGCAGAAAACCCGGGGCATCGCCTACCTGTTCATCGCTCACGATCTCGCTTTGGTCGAACACATCAGCCGCAGAGTTCTTGTCATGTACCTCGGCCGGATTGTCGAGTCCGCAGACGCCGCTGAACTGCTCCACCACCCGCTCCACCCTTACACGCAGGCTTTGATCAGCGCAGTGCCCGTGCTCGATCCCGACTCGCGCCGAAAAAGGATCGTTTTGGGCGGCGAAGTGCCATCGCCGATCAATCCCCCGCCCGGGTGTGCATTTCACCCGCGCTGCCCTTGGGCCGAGCCACAGTGCAAATCAATCCCGCCCGCGCTCCGCGAGGTCAAAAAGGGCCACAAGGCCGCCTGCCACTTGATAACCGCGGATAACAGCACACCCGGCAACGCCGCGGCGACAAACACGGGAATGACAGAACCACAATCGCGCTAACGCAGCCGGAGAAACCTCTTGCCGGGAAGTTGCCGAACAAGCCGTTTCATCTCGAGACCCAAGAGCGCGGCAGACACCGCCGATGCCGGCAACCCGCTCCGTTGTATTACTTCGTCAATGGCGGTCTCTTCGGCATTGACTGCTTCGAGGACCTTCTGTTCCGAATCCGACAAAGTCAATGCCGGCAGCGCGCCGCTGTCCGCAGGTGTTGGCGGACGGTTTGTTGGCGGGAAGAGATACTCGAACTCACAAAGCACATCCTCAGCTCCTTCGCACAGTTTCGCCCCTTTCTTGATGAGGTCGTGACACCCTTTGCTTTGCGGCGAATCAATTCGGCCCGGCACTGCAAACAGTTGACGGCCGCAATCCACTGCCATCCCCGCGGTGATCAGCGCGCCACTGTTGAGCCCGGCTTCCACAACCACAGTCCCAAGTGTCATGCCCGCGACTATTCGATTCCGGATTGGGAAAGACTGCTTGTCGGCGGGACGATTGAACGGGAACTGAGTCATAATCGCGCCATTGGCGGCGATCTTTTCGAAGAGAGCGACGTTCTCCGGTGGAAATACGATGTTGATTCCGGTTCCAAGCACGGCGATGGTTCGCCCCTTGGCGCTGAGAGCACCCTGATGCGCAGCGGTATCGATGCCTCTGGCGCCACCGCTTACAACGGTAACCCCAACGTATGCCAATTGGTACGCAAGACGTCTTGCAGTCTCCAAACCGTAATGTGTTGCGCGCCTCGACCCCACAAGCGCAACCGAGTTCTTGTCCCGCGCAGACAATGCGCCCTTCACATAAAGAACTATGGGTGGATCATATATCTGCCGCAGCAATTCCGGATACAATTCGTCATCGGCCGTTACCACATTGCAGCCGAAATCCGAAATCCGACGCAGCTCGGCCCCAAGATCAACGGTGTCCTCCCATCTGCTGATTGCATCCGCAGTGTCTTCGCCGATCCCATTGACCCTCATCAGAGCCGGCTTCGATGCAGATAAAATGGCGCTCGCATTGCCAAACGCTTCGAGCAGTTGACGCACGCGGACAGGACCCACGTGTTCGATCATGTTCAGGGCAATCAACGCTTCCTTGTTGGTCACGGCCTTCAGATACAACATCAAACCACGTTGGACAAGCCAAAGATGTGCCGGGTCGCAACGCTTTGCCTCCGAGGGTTTTTAGACCGGAAATCTCACCGGATTGAAGAACTTTGTGTCTGGCACTCTATTTGTTGGGCGCGCATTCATTTTGCGTGGAAACACACGGTGGCCGAGTTTTCATCCCTGTCCAATATCAAAGGCCGGGTTGTCAAGGCAGGTCAATGCCAGGCCGAAATGCGGCCTTGGTTTTTGCTCCGGTCTCGGGCACTATCGAATCGGACTGTGAGAGTACTGGTCGTAGAAGACGAAAAAAAGATAGCGTCGTTCATCCGGAAAGGCCTCGAAGCCGCGGGCTTTGCTGTTGACGTATGCCACAATGGGGATGAGGGCTACGAATTGGCCGTAACACGGCCGTATGATGTCATGGTTTTGGATATCATGCTGCCCGGACGGGACGGTCTGAGCATTCTAAGGAGCATACGCGACCGCAAAATCCCGCTGCCGATTATTCTTTTGACCGCTCGAACCGAACCGAACGAGCGCGTGGAAGGGCTGAATCTTGGTGCTGACGATTACCTCACGAAACCGTTTTTCATTGAAGAACTCATTGCCCGCATTCATGCCGTGACAAGGCGATCGACCGGCGCCAGCCAGAGCGTTTTGGTCGTCGGCGATCTCTCGATGGACCTGCTGACACGCGAAGTTCGCCGTGGCAGCAGGCTGATTGAACTTACACCGCGGGAGTTTGCGCTGCTCGAGTGTCTCATGCGAGCGCCCGGGCGGGTGTTGACGCGCGTTCAGCTCTTGGAACGCGTTTGGGGTTACAACTTCGATCCCGGCACGAACATCGTTGACGTTTACGTCCAGCGAGTGCGTGCAAAGGTTGACCGGGACTCCGACGCAAAGCTCATCGAAACAATCCGCGGCGTCGGGTACCGCATCAGGACATCCGAATGAGAGCAATTCCATTCCGGCTCAAAATCGCTTTGGTTTCGGTTGTTGTTTCTGGGACCGTCCTTGCCTCATTTGGCCTGACGCTGCTTTACTTCGCGTATCGACAAAAGGAACAAAGCGTCGATGCCGAGCTTCGTGTTCTGGCTTCGCGGAGGCCCGGATGGCTGGGCAACCGGGGCAACTATCAACGCCTCGACGAGGCAATCGGGGTCGTCTTCGGCGAAACGCAGCAAAAGCGGATAATTCTGCTTGTCAAAGACGTTGGCGGCGCCGTGCTGTACGTTTCTCCAACATGGCCATCTGAAATCGATCCCGCCAGGCTCAACTGCGATCTGAGCGACACCGCAGCAGGTACTGCGTCAACGAATGACGTTTCGCCAGCCCTTGGGCCGCCCGGGCAGGGCAGAGGCCGAGGTGGCCCCGGCCGGGGATTCGGAGCAGGGCGCGGCGGCCCGCCGCCTGTGTTCACGAAGGTCCCTCGGTTCCAGACCGTCAAGGCTGGCGGCACGGAATGGCGGTTGGGCATGTTCGGCACGAGGGACACCACGCTGGTTGTGGGGCTGGACTACACCGCGATGCGCGCCGAACTCAACAGCATGCGAAATGTGTTTTTCGGCGCTCTCCCAATCGCACTGTTTCTCATCGGGTTGGGCGGATGGCTGGTCGCCGGCAGCGCTTTGCGCCCGTTGAAAAACATCGCCGAAACCGCAGAACGGATAACCGCACGGGGCCTTGACCAGCGGATACCACCCGCCAAAGACGCACCTGAAATAGATCGCCTCATCCAAATCTTGAACCGGATGATGGACAGGCTTCAGACGAGTTTTCAGCAGGCAATACGGTTCAGCGCAGACGCCTCGCACGAGCTCAAGACGCCTCTCGCCATAATGCTGGGCGAGCTGGAAAACGCCCTCCAAAACACCGCCCCCGGCTCGCCCCACCAGCAATTGCTCAGCAATCTCCTCGAGGAAACACAACGGCTCAAAACCACCATCCGGGGTCTCCTGCTCCTTGCACAGGCCGACGCCGGACACATCCCGATTTCCCCGGAGCGCATCGATTTGAGTGAAGAATTGAAGGGCATGCTCGAAGACGCCCAGGCTTTGTCCGAAGCGGCCCAGCTTGAGCTCGAGACACAAATCGAACCGCATGCGATTGCGAACGCCGACCGTGGCTTGCTCCGAACAGCAATCCTGAATCTCATCGATAATGCGGTGAAATACAACGAACCGGGCGGGAAAGTCTCTGTAAGCTTGAAGGTGGAGAATGGCACTGTGCGATTGCTTGTGGGCAATACCGGGCCCGGGATTCCGCCTGACGACCAGCCAAAGGTCTTTAACCGCTTCTTCCGAGCCGATCCAAGCCGTGCCGGCCAACGGGCGGGAAGCGGCCTTGGACTGAGTTTGGCGCGCGAGATTGCAGTCGCGCACGGTGGCGACGTCAAACTCCTTGAGAGCCGGCCGGGCTGGACCTGTTTTGGGTTGAACCTTCCACTGAAAAGAGATTGACCGCGCCGCTCTACTTGGCCTGGTTCTCAGCGCCTTGGCCGGTGGTGCGGTCTGGGTTCGCGGCGCCGATTGCACGCTCGAGCCGGGCACACGCAACTGCATAGTCGCGCTTTGCGCG
>JARYMD010000030.1 GCA_029907285.1 Verrucomicrobiota bacterium
CAGGAGCTCCGCTCCAAACCCAGCAGCGGCAAACATCAGTGCATGTCTTGTCTGCGCGCCTTGCGACCCGCCGTAACGCACCTCAATGGTATCGAAGAATCTTTGTACACCCCCGGCCAAGGCCTCGAAAGCGTGCTCGACAGATTTGATGCCGAATTGGCGTGCGCCATCGTTTGCCGTGCCAACAGGCAAAATGCCAAGCGGCGTCTTGCATCCGCTCTCGATCAATCCATTGGCCACTTCATTCACGGTCCCATCGCCGCCGACGGCGACCACCGCATCGCAGTGGCCTGCAGCATCACGCGCAAGAGCGATGGCGCGGCCGGGGCCATGTGTGTAAGCGATCTGTAGCGACGCACGCAACTCCTCCATGCGCCGGCGCAGTCTCGCCCATCGCTGCGCGGATTTGCCGGCACCCGCAGCAGGATTGACAACAACAAAAAACCGATTGGACATGCGTCCTCCGGCGAACCTCAGCCAGCCGTCAGTCAAGGCCTGCTGCGTGGCGCGCCCGTTCAAGCACGACAGAAGCAATCGCGCGCGCCTTTGTCGCGCTGTCACGCAGCACCTGCCTGACGTAATCCAGGTTCTTCGACAACTCTTCTCTGCGACGCCGTGCCTCAGCGAAATAGGCCCAGTAATACTCGAACAGCGTCTTCTTCAAATCGCCATAACCAAGGCCGCCCGCCCGCAGCCTTTCCTCATAATCACGCGCCACTTCCGGCGGCGCCACAAGCCGAAGAATCTGAATCGCAAGATTGCGGTCTGCGTCGGGCTTCGGCTCCGCCGGGCTGCGGCTGTCCATGACAATGCTCATGACCTTTTTTCGGAGGACCTTTTCTTCACCGAAGATTTCGATGGTATTGCCGTAGCTCTTGCTCATTTTCTGGCCGTCGGTGCCGGGGACGACAGCCACCTCGTCGCGTATGAGCGGTTCAGGGATAACGAATGTCTCGCCGTAGATGTTATTGAACTTCATGGCGATGTCGCGCGTGACCTCGACATGCTGCTTCTGATCGCGTCCAACCGGCACCACGTTCGAGTCGTAGATGAGAATGTCGGCCGCCATCAGCACCGGGTAGGCAAACAGCCCGTGGTTGACCTTTTCGAGGTCGTCCTGTGCAAGTTTGGCCTTCTTGTCCTTGTAAGAATGGCAGCGCTCAAGCAATCCCATGGGCGTCACCGTCGAAAGAAGCCATGTCAGCTCCGTCACTTCCGGCACGTCAGATTGCTTGAAGAAGAGAGTGCGCGACGCATCAAGGCCGCAGGCCAGAAAATCAAGGGCGACGTCGATGCTGTTTCGGCGCCGCTGTTCGGCGTCGAAAAGCGATGTCATTGAGTGAAGATCGGCGATGAAATAGAGGGCTTCGCCCTGCTGCTGCAGTTCAATGGCCGGCTTCATCATCCCGAAATAATTTCCGAGATGAAGCGCTCCAGACGGTTGAATACCTGACAAAATACGCACGGACACACCCTAACAGGTCGTGCCGCGCCAATCAACAATTTGGCTTTGAACTTGGCGCGACTGCTGTACCGTGATTCCGTCATGGGACACGACCCTGAAATGGAGATTGACTCGCTGTGGAAAGAATACGGCAAGGTCTTCCGCGAGTTTGACGATTTGACGCTGGCACGTTGGATGGCACAAACACTCGGACAGTTGCGCGGGCGCGTCTGGCGCCTGTCGCACCCATTGGTCGCTTGCTACAGGCTGGCGGCCCGGGCAGCCCATGAAAAACAGGTCTGGCTGAAAAGATTGGTCGTTGTCCCCACTGATTACCCGGAGTCGGCTTGTTGTCGCGCCCCGGTTTTGCCCCTGCTCACACGCGACGTTCTTCAATCCGGCCTGGGATGTCTCCATTGCGACGGCACTGCTGTCCCTCTGGACGAACTTCCGGCGGACCTTCTGCCGCTGATAACCGATTGGGCCGACCAGTACGCGAAAATACACGCCGTGGCGCATTGGGACCTGGCCCAACAACGCGACGCCGCCGATTACGATCAGGCATTTGACGCGGCGGCAGAAAAAGCCGAGGAACTGCTGTCATTGGCAGGCCGGGAGCTGGCTCCAAGGTTGCTGGAACTTTACCCGGCCGTTATCTGGGAAGACCAGGACGAGTGCCTTGAAGTGCAACCCGAGGACATAAAGCTTTAGCCCGCATATTTCCCTGCCCGGCGTAGCCGGAACCAAAGTCACCTGACGGGCAATGCCGCCGGCTCTTGCCCCCCGGACCTTCAACCACGCCGGGCTGGGAAACATCTGCTGAGACTCGGTCACGACGAAAAGCACCCTGATCAAGCCCACCACTGGACCGGGCGCTGCCAGAGGTTGTCAGCTCGGGCGAGTTCGCCTTCAACGGCCTGCGCAATCCCGACCCGCGGGCTCGCCTCTATCCGGCCCTCGCTGCATCACAAGAAACGCTGCCGCACTGCTTGTGTGACTCGTCGGCGCACTGTGGCGCAGCAACGATTTCATCGCGTTCCGGGTTTCTCGATGACGAGCCATGTGCGGCCTTTGGCGGGGACTGTGACCTCGACTGTCACCTGCCGTTGCCAGTCCAGTTCGTAAACTCGAGCATTGCCATCCTCGTGCCGAATCAATGCTCTCTTATCAAGACCGGTGTAATACAAGGGCAGGACCAGAGTTCGCACTACGGGTTCCTGCAGTGGGTTGTAAATCATGGCCAGTCCGCACCGTTTGAGCGCAGGGTTCACATGCAAAAAGTAGTCGATGTCCCGCCCGTCAGCGCGCCGCAGATGAATGATGTCGGACTCGAGTATGTCGCGGTATTCCTTGAACCAGCTCACCCAGCGTTTGAGGACGCCCTTGGTTTCCCCGGAATCATAGAGTCGCGGTCCCCGGTAGCAGGCTTGAACGCCTGCGCCAAAGTTGTTGGCAAGATGCGCTTCGTAATCGGCCAGATGCTCCCTGAGCGGTTCGAGGGTGGCAGCAGCACCGCCGCCGTGGTATTCGGTCAATGGCACGAACATCCAGCCCATCGTCGGTGTTTTTTCGAACGTGCCGTCGTAAATGTTTTGTCGGCCGTGGATCAATTGCTGCGCGCGTGGCAATGACCAGTTGTCTTCGCGGTAGCCCATGCCGGTTTTGGTTGAGCCGGTGAAGAAGTAATAATCTGGCGCATTCACGTACACACCGTGTTCGCGGCACCAGATGTAGAAATCTGCGCTTAACCGCCACTGGGTCCATTGTGAATCAGCCAATCCGCGATGGCCCGGGTGAACCGTCGAAGCACACACATCGCCCGGATACGGGCCGTCGTGCTCGATCAGGTCAAGGCCGGTCTTTTCGATGAATTGCCTGATTTGCCTGAGGTAGTTGGTGCCCCAGCGGCTTGCGAGGCACGGCGCGTTACCAAAAATTGCTCCGCCCGGCCGGCCGGTTGCAGGGTTTATCACGTCATTCGCATCGTCAATGCGCCTGCTGCTGAACAACGAATAAGCGCCGACTTCGATTCCTTTGCCATGTGCATAGTCCACGTCTGCCTTGATACGGGCGATGTAGGCCGGGTCTTCGTTTTCCATGTTCAGCCCGCTGCCGAAAGTGTAAATGATCATTTCGAACCCGACTTCAGCGCACTGATCCACGGCAGCACGGAATGCCTGTGTGTCCGCGCTGCGGACGTGCATCATGATCGGGTTTTCGGTGATCCACGGGGCGAGGGCGCGCTGGGCGCGGCGCAACGCCAGCCCCTGCCGCTCTCGGCTGTCGCTGTCGTGCACGACCAACCATGTGCGCCATGATTTCCAAGTTTCGCCCGGTGCTAGTGTCACGCCCGGGCCAATTGGGGGACGCACCAACAGAAGACACGGCGTTTTCCGCTCGTAATGGACCTGGGTTTTGTACTCGGGGTCTGGCACCCATTCGGTGACCTTGCTCGAGGTTACCGGGTCCATGCCACCGAAACTGTAGTCGCTCATGACCGAAATGGGCGGCAGGCGCCACTTGTTTGTTGGACGTGCATCGACGGCGGATTCGGCTTCGACGGCGGCCAACACTTCCGTGGTCAGGCGGTCCAGAGTGACGGGTTGATCAGTGCCGTTGCTGATGGTCAACCATTTCCCGAGGACCGGCAAGCTGTCGTAAAGTTCGTAATGCACAACCACGGCGAGCCCTTGCGGGGCTGCAGGCGGCGGCGTGTACCGGAAATCAATCGTGACACCGGGCGGTGGCCATGGCAGATTTGCGCTGTGTCGTTTCCGATGCCACGAAAAAGGGGCGACCGGTTTGCCTGCCGACCATGATTCCAATCGAAAAGCGTTTGTGGTTTCGCGCATGTCATCAAGCCACTCTGGCAGCAGGTAGGCGTGATCAGGTTGACCGACCAAACCTCCGACGTTGTAGTCGTGACCGTTCAGGGTCACAACAGCTTCCGGCCTCACTGCGCGCAACAGACTGGCCCTGGTCATCAGGTTGTCCAGAGCAACTGTCGCCCCATTCGGGGATAGTCGGAATATGCGCCGAATCAGTCCGTTGCTCAGCACGATTTCGTTTGTTGCAGTTCCCCGCTGGATTTCAGCGGGGCGTTCCGTGGAACCGAGCAGCCAGTCATCCTGACGGGTTAATGGCAGATCAAACCGGTGCAATTGAGCGGCACCGGACAGCGCCATCACAACTGATAAAACAACGAGCAACCGGGCTGTCTGGAATCCTCGCATCCGCGCCCTGCAAAACTGGCTTCGAGTCTGAATCACGCAGCGAGCCTAGAGCTTCGCATGGCCGGGTCAATCTCCGTTCGCCATCGTGTTCCAACGCTCAAGCTAGCAGAACCCGGCCCGGGCACAGGTGCAATTGAATGGCAGCTTGACAAGAGGCCAGGTGCAGCCAATTTCAACGTGTGAGTCTTGCACGGCGTAAATTCATCGTTGCTGGCGGCATAATCTTGGCCGGGGCGGCCGGAGGCGCCGCATGGCTGAATTCGTCTTCTTCGAGGCTTGCCCGATTCGCCCGACAATTGGCTCGTGATGTTCCACGTTCGCCGGCCGCACCGCAGTTCAAGCCAACCCCAAAAGCATGGCCTGAAAATGCCATTTCAGCGTGTTGGATCGGCCATGCCTCCGTGTTGATTGGGTTTTATGGGGTGAACGTGCTGATCGATCCTGTCTTTAGCACGCGGGTCGGTATTGGCTTTGGCTTGGGCACAATCGGCCCAAAACGCTACGTCGCGCCGGCGCTCACGCCGCACGAGCTTCCGCGAATCGATCTGCTGCTCATCTCGCACGCTCACATGGACCATTTGGATATTCCATCGCTGCGCAGACTGCCGCCAAGCACTCCCACAGTGACGGCGCGGGAGACCGCGGACCTCTGCGCAAGCGCGGGGCTGAAATCGGTCACTGAACTCGGCTGGGGCGAAACCGCTCGCCATAAGACAGCCCGAGGCGAGATTGTCATTGAAGCGTTTGAAGTGAAACACTGGGGACGCCGCTGGCCGAGCAATCGCGATCGGGGATACAACGGCTACATTCTGAGGCGGGAAGGCCGCGCTTTGTTATTCGCGGGCGATACGGGTTACACCGCTGCTTTTGCGGGGCTAAAGAGCAGGGGGCCGTTTGACCTGGCTCTGATGCCGATCGGCGCTTACAACCCATGGATTCGCAACCATTGCACGCCCGAAGAAGCCGTAAGAATGGCCGACCTCGCCGAAGCGAAGAGAATTGCCCCAATTCATCACAAGACATTCAAGCTGAGCGAGGAACCGATGGACGAACCCTTGGAGAGGTTCGA
This sequence comes from Verrucomicrobiota bacterium, assembly GCA_029907285.1. Lineage (GTDB taxonomy): Bacteria > Verrucomicrobiota > Verrucomicrobiia > Limisphaerales > J093 > JAAYVR01. The sequence goes on from JARYMD010000030.1 coordinate 5,747, forward strand.
GCAAGCCCTTCGGGGCGAGCCCGATCGCATTGCGTTTCGGCGCATCGGCGAAAGCTGCTGCATTAATCTTTGATCAACATTTCTTTTACAGTATCGGGCATGGCGGGATCGTGAGGCACTGAGTTGAACGTCACCAGCAGCATGGGTCTTGTGCCAACGCTCTTGAAGGCGTGAGGCACTCCGGGTGGGATTGTGAACCGCCGCGCTTCCCCCTCATGCACGAGATAGTCCCGCACGACGCCGTCCTCTTTCAATCGGACCAGAGCCTCGCCGGCAACGACGACTGTTTCGGTTCCGATCTTATGTGCGTGATTGCCCCGAATGCAGCCAGGTTCGGTCAACACGATGTGCACATTGCGTTGTTGTTGAATGAGGTCGCCCCCAATTGGCTCGAACAAAAGTCCGCGCTGATCGATCACGCATCGGACCGATTCAACAACCACTTTTGTCTTCATGATGCTTTGCCCTGTGATTGCCTGGAAATCCCCGGGCTAAAGCGGTCGTCCCGTCAGGCGCTCGTAGGCTTCGAGGTATTTCTGTTGTGTGCGCGCGACAACGTCCGGTGGAAGCGACGGTGCCGGCGGAGTTTTGTTCCAGTTGATCGATTCGAGGTAATCGCGCACGAACTGTTTGTCAAAGCTCGCTTGGGACCGGCCGGGTTCGTATGTGTCGGCCGGCCAGAATCTGGATGAATCGGGCGTTAGCACTTCATCGATGAGAATGAGTTGTCCGTTGTGCAATCCGAACTCGAACTTGGTGTCGGCAATGATGATTCCCCTGTCCCTTGCGTAATCTCGCGCGCTGCGATAGAGGGTGAGGCTGTAATCACGCACCTGACTGGCCAGATTCGACCCGAGGAGAGACTCGACACGATCAAAGGAAATATTCTCGTCGTGGCCGGTTTCAGCCTTTGTTGCAGGGGTGAATATTGGTTCGGGCAATTCGTCGGCTTCGCGCAACCCCGGCGGCAGCTTTATTCCACAGACAGTTTGAGAAGCCCGGTATTCCTTCCATCCTGAGCCGGCAAGGTACCCACGCACGACGCACTCGACAGGCAAAGGCTTGGCCTTTTTCACAAGCATCGCTCGTCTTGCGAGCAACCTGGCGTATGGTGCAAGCCTGGCTGGCCACGGGTCTGTCGGCCCAGCAAGGAGCTGGTTTGGAACAAGACCGGCAAATCGATCAAACCAAAAGAATGACAATTGCGTCAGAACCTCGCCTTTCCGCGGTATGCCGTTCGGCATAACACAGTCAAAAGCCGAAATCCTGTCGGTCGCCACCAGCAGCAACGCGTCATCGAGGTCGAACACCTCGCGGACTTTTCCGCGGCGCAACTTTGGAATGCCCGGAATATCTATGTTCAGCAATGGTTCGGATGTCACGCCGCGATGATGACGTGTCTTTTGCCGATGTCAAAGGGCTTGTCGCTTCCAGCTCACACTCGGAATTCTGAATCTGCAAGCGGTCTCTTGGCTGAAACAAAGCAAAACCGGGTCCCGGAGCCAGAGGATGGGTCCGGAACCCGGGGAGCTTTCAGAGTACAACTGAGGAATTGCGAGGATACTCCGACCCCGACCGGTACTGAGCCGAAGCCGGAAAGTCTTTCAGGATTCAAAGAACAGCCGCACCCATGACCAGCACCAACATTTTCCGTCTCATGGCAAACAAATACCGTGTCAGGCCTGTGTCAAGCACCAGCGCATGAGGTATAACGGTTTCTAATTGTACGTTTTCATGAAAGGCAGGGACGGCAAAAGAAGGGCCGTCCATGAAATCGTGCGTAAAGGAGGACAGGCGCTCCGCGCCCGCCACAAACCACGTGCCTGGCACTTTATTTGCCCTGTTTCAAGAGGGCGAATTCGATGCTGTCAACCAATGCCTGGAGCGAAGCGGTTATGATGTTCTCACTGACGCCCACAGTGCCCCATTCGCGCTTTCCGTCGCTGCTGGTGATCAGGACCCGGGTCTTGGCCGCCGTGCCCGAGCCGCTGTCGATGATTCGCACCTTGTAATCGATCAACTGCACTCGGCGAAGCTTTGGAAAGAACCTGACGAGGGCTGATCGCAACGCGCCGTCGAGAGCGTTTACGGGTCCGTCGCCTTCGGCGACTGTGTGCGCCTCCTTTGAGCCAACGCGAAGTTTCACCGTTGCTTCGCAAATCGATCCTTTGCCGTTGCTGCGCATCGAAACGTGATAACCTTCGAGAACGAATGGGAGCTTTCGCCCCTGCCCCAGCACGCCCCGCATCAGCAAGGTGAGGGATGCTTCGGCCGCCTCGAACTCGTACCCCTGGCTTTCAAGTTCCTTGACGCGGTTGAGAATGTCGCGCGTCTGCGGGGCATTGGGATCGAGCCGGACACCGAGCTCGCGCGCTTTGACAAGCAGATTTGAGCGGCCTGACATGTCGCTGACCAGGACCCGCCGCACGTTTCCCACGGCTTCAGGTGGACTGTGTTCGTAACTGGACACAACTCTCTCGACAGCGTGCACGTGCATGCCGCCCTTGTGTGCGAATGCGTGGGCGCCAACCCACGGTTGCCGCGGGTCAGGCTTCAAATTCGCCGTCTCGTCAAGGAACAGCGACAATTCCCTGAGCTTCGGCATTGAGCTTTTGGGCACACAACTGAGCCCCATCTTGAGCTGAAGGATTGGAATAAGTGTGGTCAGATTGCAGTTGCCTGTCCGTTCGCCGTATCCGTTGATTGTGCCCTGGACCTGGACGGCGCCGGCTTCGACCGCGGCCAGAGCATTTGCCACTGCGAGGCCGCAGTCGTTATGGGTGTGGATGCCGACCGGCATCTTCAGTTTCTTTACCGCCAGTGTGGTGACGTTGGCGATTTCCTGTGGCAGCACGCCACCGTTTGTATCACACAAGACTATGCACTCAGCGCCGGCTTTTTCGGCTTCCAGCCATGTTGCCAGCGCGTACTCGGGGTTGTCGCGGTAACCGTCGAACGCGTGTTCGGCATCATAAAAAACCCGTTTGCCATGTGATTTCATGTACCGGATGCTGTCGCTTATCATGCGGAGGTTTTCTTCGGGCGACGTTCGGATTACCTCGTGCACATGGAGCAGCCATGTCTTGCCCACGAGGGTGACAATCGGCGTTTCTGCGGCAAGCAACTGGCGCATCTGTGTGTCCTTGTCAACGGGCGTGTTCTTGTGGCGTGTCATGCTGAAAGCCGCCACTTGCGCCGTCTTGAAACGGCGCCGGGCAACAAGCCGGAAAAACTCCATGTCCCGCGGGTTGCTCCCGGGCCACCCGCCTTCTATGTAGCGAATCCCAAATGCATCCAGTCTTTCAGCAATTCGAAGCTTGTCAGGCACAGAAAAGTTCACACCTTCGCCCTGACTGCCATCTCGCAGGGTTGTGTCGTAGATTTCGATTCTTCGCAACTTCGCGCTCATCAAGAACACCGGGATTCTGAAGCCAACGGGTCTGCGGATGCAATGCGCAAATGGACGCCATTCAGCGAGCCCGCGCATTTCGGGTCTGTCGCGGGGCATTATCGAATCGCAGTGGGTCCGTCTGCGACGCGGACTCGCCGAGACCTGGTGACAACCGCCATGGCCGGCCTGCGCCGTGCATCAATTGGACCGCATATTTCGCAGCCCGACGTGGCCGGAACCAAAGTTGCTTGACGGGCAACGCCCACCGGCTCTTGCACGCCATGATGAGGGCTGTGGGCCACGCCGGGCTGCGAAATGTCCCCTGCGACTCCGTCGCAAGGAAGAGCGCGCTGATCCCAATGCTTTCTCACGCGCTGCCGGGGATGGAGTGGGCGTTGGCAGGCGCGAAGCGCTTGGAGTGCGGCAGCTTGCTGCCGCTTTGTTTCTATGCGCAAACAACGTGTCTGTCCCCATATCGCCTGCCCGAACAGTGTTAAATTCGGCTCCATGCTGGACATCACGATTCGCTTTCCGACAAAGGTGCGCACCTCGGCTGCGCTTACAACTCAATGAGGCAGTTCACCTGCCGGCCGGGAATACTTCACGGTGCCACAACGCGGTAAAATCGGCACTGCTGGCCCGGCACAATCAGGTCTTCGATTTCCACCGGCGCACCGGTCCCGGCGATTGTTGTAAGAAGTGACCAGTGGACAAGGTCGGCCGAAGCCTCGACAAATAGTGTTCTCCCCGGTTCACATGCCACCTGCAAGACGAACTGTCCGTTCTGCGAGCCCAGAGCAGTAATGCGTATGGACCGATTGGGGCCGACAACCGCATTGAAGCTGATAGTGTCACTGAGTTCAGGAACACCGTCGTCAGTTACGCGCACGGTGAACCTGTTGGTTGTAGATGCAAAAGCCGACGTCGGCGTCCATGTTAGCACGCCTGTCAGCGCATCCAGAGTTGCCCCGGAAGGTTCGGCCATGGCGAACGAATAACTCAAGCTGTTCGGGGGCAAATCATTGTCATTGGCTGCCAAATGAACCGTAAGTGTCTCCCCGACTTCGACGTACTGGGTTCCGACCGGAGAGAGAACAGGTTTCTCATTCACTTCCAGAACCGTGGTGTTAAACGTTGCCGTACTCGAGAGGACGGGAGAACCGTCGTCTGACACCCGCACTGTGATGGCGTAAGTCCCCGGCCCTTGAGCTTCGCTGGGACGCCAGTAAAACGCTCCGGTTTTGCTGTCAATGGTCGCTCCTTCCGGCGCGCCCGGAGCAAGTGAGAACGTCAGGCGATTGACCGGGACATCAGGGTCCGTAGCTTGTGCTGTGAACAAGAGCAATTCGCCTTCGTTCACGGTCTTGTCAGCGAGGCTGGCGACAACTGGCGGGCTGTTTACTTCGGTCACGGTCACGCGCAACGTCTTCTTGTCGCTCAAAGCCGGATTCCCGTCATCGGTAACCACAACTGTCATTGCATACTCGCCGGGGCCTTGCTCTTCTGCTGGTGTCCAACTGAAAAAGCCCGTGGTTGGATTGGCCGTGGCGCCTCTGGGGGCGTTTTCCAAAGCGAAAGTCAAGTTTTGCTTGGGAATGTCAGAGTCGGTCGCCCTGAAGTAAAGATTCAGAGGCCGGCCTTCACCGACACCATAAAAGCCCACATTGGCCAATACAGGCGCGGTGTTAATCTCACTAACGACAATCGTGAAAGATTGGATGCTGTTGCCGCCACAGGCCGTGGCTTCAGCCGAAACTTTGTAGATTCCAGGTCCCTGTTCTTCGGTTGGGACCCACACCACATCAGCAAACCACCTGCCATCTCCCAAGTCGCCGCTTTCAGCCAGAACCATGTTTGCCGGCGCGCCTGGCAGCAGAGCAATCCGAACGGCATTGGCCGGCTCATCATACGGTGTCTTGCCTTGCTTTTCTGCTGTCAGGCGAATGCGCAAAGGCGCATTCTCGGATGCCACACAATTCCCCTGTTCATCAACCGTGCACTCGCCTGAAAACTCGGGCGGGGAAAACAGTGGTGGAGCCCCAAAGCTCGCTGCAACAGTCTTATCTAAGTTCATCGTCAAATCGATTTCCGCGGCTTCCACTTGGTCAACACCGCGCAACCAGCCACAGAATGTCCACCCTTCTGCTGGCACAGCTTTCAAGTGTACCGTTTCACCGGCCTGATAAGACTGCTTCAGAGGCGTTACATCGACATGCCCAGAGCCCCACGTTTCAACAACGAGCTCGTACGTGGGCCCGCTCGGGGAGAACATCGCGCGCACGGTCTTGTTTGTATTCATCAGGACAGCCAACGGATTGTCCGATCCCGATGCATCGCCCGACCATCCCATGAACTGCCAGTCGGCATTCGGCACCGCGGTCAAGGTCACGGTTTGCCCATCATCGTAAAGGGGCGAGTCTGGGCTCCGCAGGACTGTTCCACCACCGGACACTGCAATGTCGAGCGCCCACGGAGGGAACAATTGTACCGACCGCAAAATGCCCCCATTCTCACCCACCGCCACCCAAATCCCCGCACCGTAAGCCACATCTTGCAGCATCGGGAACGCTTCTGCCTCCTCGCGCAGCCAGTCAATGCCATTGGTCGAGACCAGAACAACGCCGCCGGACATCCCGCTCTTGACGCCTCCGACAACCACAAACCGTCCGTTTGCATGGCTGGCACCGGCCAAGAGACAATCCACGCCGGACGGCACCTGTTGCCATTCCACCAAGTTGGTTGATTTCAACAAAATGCCTCTTTCACCGCCAACAACCCAAACCCCATTGCCGTAGGCGGTCATCGGCACGCCATTTGTAGTGCCCGAGTCCCGAACCGTCCAAGTGAGACCGTCTGGAGACGTCGCAATCAGCCCAACCGTGCCCGAAGCAACGAAATACCCGCCCCCGTAAGTCACGTCTTGGAAGTGATTCGTTGTGTTCACTGGCTGCACTGTCCATGGACCTTCGCCGCGCAGAGAAGCAAGGATTGTGTTGAAGTTGCCGACAACAACACACGTTTCACCTGCAAAAGCCACATCCGTCAGATGGGCTGTCACGCCCGATGGGCTCGCTTCCCAGTCGATACCGTTGGTCGAGGTCAGAATCACACCGTTGTGCCCGGCAACAACGAACCTGCCACACCCGTACTTCAAACCCCAGAGGGTTTCGGTCGTTGGTGTGGTGCGCTGTGTCCAGGCCAGGCCGTCAGGCGATGTGAGAACAGTCCCGTTGGCGCCAACTGCAACAAACAAGCCCGCACCATACTCAACCCCCCAGAGCCGGCCGGCATACGGGCCTGGCACCAGCGCCCATTGAATGCCCGTCGGATCAGGCGCCGGTATCGGGTTGACGCTGACCTGGAAACTCTTCTGGTCGCTGAGCGAAGGCGTGCCATTGTCAGTGACCCGGACTGTGAACCGGAATGTTTGGCCTGCGTGGGACTGCTCCAGGGTCCAGGTCAACTCCCCTGTTGATTCGTTTATGGTTGCGCCTGCGGCCCCTTCGATCAACTGCCAGGTCAGTGTGTTGACGGGGATGTCCGGATCAAGGGCCGTGCATACAACAGAGACCGTTTGGCCAACATCGACGGCCCGATCAGCAATGGCAGAAAGCACAGGCGGCGCGTTAACCTCATTCACAGTCACTTGGAAACTCGTGCTGTCGGCTAAAGGCGGCACCCCATCATCTGATACGGTCACACTGACAGTGAATGTGGCAGGACCTTGATCCTCGGCTGGGGTCCAACTGAGCACTCCGGTACTTGCGTCTAGTGTCATGCCAGAGGGGCCCTGCGTCAGCAGGAATCTAAGTTCGTTTGGTGGAAGATCGTCATCGCTGGCCGTCAACTTCAGCGTCAAGGCCTCACCTTCATTGATAGACTGATTACTAACGTTCTGGAACCTGGGTGGCTCGTTCACCTTCTCAACTACGACGAAGAAACTTATGCTAGTGCTCAAGGGCGGAACACCGTCGTCCACTGCTTCAACAATAACTCGGTTAGTGGTGCCGCCATCAACTTCGCCTGGTGTCCACGACAGCACGTGCGTGGTCGGGTCAAGCTGCATTCCCGGTGGCGCAGTCTTCAAGGAGATAGTCACACGATTTGTTGGGAGGTCAGGATCGCATACTTCCAATTTCTGAAGTACTGTCTGTCTTTCGACAATGCGGAGATCGTCGATAGGCTCAATCTGTGGCGGGCTGTTGACCTCGCGAACAATGATACACACATTTCCCATAGCTTGGCCTCCTAATGGGTCCGACACGAAATAGGGCATTGAACCGAGGCCGCCAGGAAACTCTTGGTTGCAGCCCTCCGAGGGAGTCCACCGCAATGTTCCTGTCGATGAGTCAAAATACACTGGTCCTGTAAGCATCTGATCATATCCCCAAGGAAAATGGTATGTGAGGGTTTGCGCTGGAGTATCTAGGTCCAGCGCTTCGAGTGTAGCTTGGTTTTCAACGCCTTCCACAAAGTGCCATGTGGTCGATGGAGCATGCGGAGGGACGTTGTCCTCGAGAACCGTGATTTCGACCACATGGGTGCTCGTTTGTGGCGGCAACCCATTATCTGTCACTGAGAACACAGCCTGATAAGTTGCACCCCCGTAGTCCTCCATAAGTCCGACTGCCAACCAATCTTCGTACTCTATCTCACACCGTGGTATCAAAGGGCCTGCGGATGCATATAGTGTACATGTATCTCCGCTTACCATTGCATAACCTATTATTGGGCTTTGCACATCCCAAACAAGTGGAAAAACATCCCAAACAAGTGGAAAAAACTGGTTCGGCAGCGGGTCTGGATCAGACGCACTGATGTGACACAGAATTTTTTCGATTGAGTGGCATGGCATGTAAAAATCTGATTCGCTCACTGTCACGTGAGTTGGTCCTGTAATAATCGGCGGCTGATTAGTAAGGGACCTGACCTCCACAATGCCGACACCGTTGCTACCGGAACCGTAGCGCGTTCTCAGGTAAAGAGCATACAGCCCCGGTACATCAGTGGTGAACGTTGGTGTTCTGCTTGCAGGCTGGTTGATTTCCGCGACGGATTCAACAGGTTTTAATACCATGCGCCATTCCCAAGAGAAGGCAGTGTCCGGGCTGGTACTTAGCTGTCTCGGTGTGCCGTTCGGCGCTTCCCGGCGATCGACCATCGGTTGATCGAACAGTGGAAAGGCGTCGTTCTGCACTATGTCAGAGTACCTTGTTGGCAGAACACAGAAAGAGCTTGTATATGGACTTTGCGTGTCGTGTTGGAACAAAATGCCAGTAACCGTGAACGGCTTTTCTGGCAATGGTTTCTCAGCGACATCTGTCAACTCGTGGGCTCCAAGCATGAATACGTCGCCGTCAAAATCGGCAATCACGAATTCACGCGTAGTGGTCGGGAAAGTTTTAAGACCAGTGTCCATAACAACGTTTGAGATCACCACCAGACTTCCTTCGAGCGTGTCCAACCCAGCCGGGCTCGGTAATGCGCCCAAGTCAAGCACCACGGCCGAAGGCAAAGGCTGGGTAGTATCCAGACGGACAACAGCAGTCGTAGCGTCGCCAACCGAAGCATTTAATACGAGAAGCCCATCAATATTCATTAGTCTGCCGACAACCCGGACAAGATCTCCAGCATCAAGCTCGAACACGTCTGCTCCATTGTCCCACCACACTGCTACTCCACTGGTTTGGTCTTGAATGAAGAAAAGCATATCAGGTTTTTGTGTAAGATTGCAGTGCGAGACCACAACACCTTCAACGGTAAACAAGCTGTTGGTGTCTGTTACGTCGAGGGTTTGGGGGTCCAACGTTTCCCGCAATTGGCTGATGCCCACCTTGGCTGGTGCTGCGCGAACGGCAACACTTGCAACTGCGCTCGTGACAGAACCTCCCGCGTTGCTGACAACCACAAAGTAATCGCCCGCATCTGCCAGCGAAACATTTGTAAACACGAGAACTGATTGGGTCGCGCCGGTCAAGCTCGATCCATGGTGGAACCACTGGTACTGGAGCGGCAGCAGGCCAGTAGAAACGCACTCGAGTTTCAGGAACGCGCCTTCGGTGGGTGCACAACTTTTCGGGCCTGAAATGATCAGCGGAGCTGCGGCATTCAGCATAGCCTCTACGCTTGTAATTGTCCCTCCAGCGTTTGTCACTTCGACGTAGTACGGTCCAAGGTCGGATGAAGTCGGTTCCATGATGCTCAGTGTCGGGCCATTCTGACCCGGCAAGTTTGTCGAGCAGTGAAACCACTGGTAAGCCAGGGGCCCGATCCCGGTGGCGGCGACCTGCAGGATGACAGGCTTTGTGCCATCGATGATCTGCCCTTGCGGCTGGTTCAGGATTAGCGGTTTGCTCGCTGTCAAGAACACCACCTCACTCTCGCATTCACCACCAATGTTGGACACAAAAACCTGGTATTGGCCAAGATCAGTGGCAGAGGGATTGGAAATGAGCAGCTCGGCTTGTGTTGCGCCGGGCAAGTTCGTACCACAGTGCTTCCACTGGTAGGCCAGCGGTAATATGCCCTCCGCAACCACGCTCAAAGTCACCGGCTCAGGAACTGAAAGGATGCGGCCCTGTGGCTGGACAACTATCCTTGGAGGCTCCGGTGTTCCGGACAAGGTCACCATGTCCAATCGCCATCTCCCGGCGGGCGAATATGAGGCGCCAGCCTGAATCGGGCGGTAGGAGCCGGTTCCGGGCCCAAAATCCGAGACAAGGCGAATCTCCAATCCCGGTGTGTGGTTAAGCTCATGGTATGGCGCAAGGTCCAGCGTGAGCCCGGTCAGAAAGACGTCCGCCGTAGTAATTGAAAAGCTGCCGGCGTCGAAGAAATCAGTGCCATTTGTGCTGCACAGAACCGCGATTGTGCCGCTCGCCGAGGGAGAACCGCGGAAATCAAACGTAAGGCGGAGGTCACGCCACCAGCGCGCATCACACGAGAATCCGACGCCTGCCGTATTTGGAGCCGTAGCCTGAGCAGGAAAGCTCGTGAGACTCAAGGCAAAGTTCGAGGCCGGCGGCACGGGGTCAGTCTGGCTCCCACCGAAGAACTCGGCGCTGACACCGCCGAGCAGGGAATACATCCCAGTGCCAGCAGATGCCGCATATGAGTTGGTGTCGTTGAAATTCCATTGCACCGCAATCTGTTGCCCAACCATCGGCGTCGCCAACACTGCACCTGAAATTACCAGGCCCAAAGCCGACGAAGTGGGCAGCAACCCGGCCAGCCAACAGAGCGGCTGGCGGGGCTGTGGGGCGGGCAGCAGCAGCCTCTTCCCGTCCAAGTGCGATGCTGGGCCAGAAGTTTGAAGACTTGACGCTTTGACCGTTTGCTCTGACTGCATGACTCTCTCCAAATTTGACTACCAAGCCTACCGCCCTCCGGTCTTCGATGTCAAGCCTTCTGCGGTGTGCCGCCTTTCCAACTTCCCCACTCACTTCGCATGCACAACATTTGATTTAAGCGTCGCGGTTTGACGATCGGCAAATAGCGGTGAGCTTTTCGAGACATTCCTTCAACCAGTGCGAAGATGAATTTCTGTGCTGAGCTGCCAACGAGTCCGATGCACACTCTTGGTGCAAATCAGGCCGAGCCACAACTGCACGAGCATATTTGAGCAGCAAAATCGCCCCATCCATTATGATACAGAGCTTGGTGCAGCCCAAACGAGCGTTCAGCACGGCTTTCTCTTGCTTGGGCAATAAGACCGGCGATGAAAGCTTCGAGCTCTGCAACAAGGGAGTTGGCAACTGACTATGGTTGGACCAGCGCGCAGTGCAAAAGAACACTCAAGTATTCCCCATACCAAAATGCTCCATTGCGCAGCACGCTCTTTGGGCAGGGTCGTTGCATTTTCAGAAGTTTACTTAGGCTGCAAAGAACATCCCCAGGAGTCTCGGAAACTCGAGTCCAAGAACACCATGAAACACCTGCTTCCCTGGGACCACTGCACAAAAATTGCCGCGGCGGGTCCCTTCGGGGTGCCGGAGGCTGGCGGTGCCGGTCGGCTTTCACCGCAAGAGATTCCATGGTAGCAGCGCGGCGGTGGCAGTTGGTGGTACTTCTGTGGCGCCGGAAACCCTGACATGGTCGAGGCTCGATCGCTTGCCGGAAGGCGTCCTGTGCTCGGTCTGGCCGCAAAACTGGGCTGTTTGCCAGCGGGTGTGAAGTTGGTTCACCACAGAATGAACAGCCTTTGGGAACGTGAAAAGTGGCACAGAAATGGCACAGTGATTTCTTATCGTGTGCCGCCGGCGTGGAGGCGGAAGTTTGCAAGCTCTTGTGGAGTAGCGGATTGCGACATGGCGCGTCCGGCAGGACTTGAACCTGCAACCTTCTGATCCGAAGTCAGAAGCTCTATCCAATTGAGCTACGGACGCGCAATGGACTTACCAATACCACTTCCGGGCTTTCCTGAAAACCAAAAAACTGTCATAGGTCGCGGAGTGAACATCGAGATCATCAACACGGGCACCGAGCTGATGCTCGGACAGGTGCTGAACACGCACGAGTATTTCCTGTGCCGGCGCCTTGCGGAAAAGGGTTATATCGTCAGCCGCCAATCGGCAGTCGCGGATACGCCTGAAGCGATCGAGTCCGCCCTGCGCGACGCGATAAGCCGGGCCGACGTTGTCATCTGCACCGGCGGGCTCGGCCCTACATCAGACGACTTGACATGCCAGGTGGTGGCAAGTCTTGCCGGGCAAAGCCTGATTGAAAACGCGTCTGTGGTGGAACATATCAAGAATTGGTTTGCGTCGCGAAACCGGCCATGTCCTCCCGGCGCGCGAAATCAGGCGCTTGTGCCCGAACGCGCGATTGTCTTGCCAAACTCGCACGGGACAGCGCCCGGCCTGATTATTGAAGTTCCGCGCGTTCAAGGTGCTGACGTGAACAGCGCATGGCTTGTTATGTTGCCGGGGCCGCCGCGTGAATTGCGTCCGATGTTCGACGATCAGGTTTTGCCATGGCTGATGAGAAGTTTCGCACAGCCGGCACCGTTTGTTTCCCGGACAATTCGCACCACCGGCATCCCGGAGTCCGCCATGCAATCGCTGTTGATCGGGCCATTGTCAGACCTTGTCAGGGCCGGGCTCGAACTGGGTTATTGTTCGAGGCCGGGCGAAGTGGATGTGCGTTTGAGCGCAAGGGGCGAAAATGCGGCGCTGACCGTGACGGAGGCGGAGAAGATTGTGATCGGTCTTGCGGGCGAACACGTTTACGGGAACGGCGACGAACGGCTCGAAGATGTGGTTGTGCGGGAATTGGCGCGGCTTGGAAAGACAGTTGTCTCGGCTGAGTCATGCACGGGCGGGCGGATTGCGAATCTCCTGACAGACGTGCCGGGGGCATCGACGGTGTTTCTGGGCGGCGCAGTAACATACAGCAACGAACTCAAGAAACTGGTTCTCGGTGTGCGGGCTGAGACCTTGGAAGCGCATGGAGCTGTCAGCGAACAAACCGCACGCGAGATGGCAGAAGGCGCTCGAGGGCGGTTTGGCGCAGATTATGCGCTTGCCACCACCGGCATTGCAGGTCCGAGTGGCGGCACACCGGCCAAGCCGGTTGGGACTGTCTTCATTGCTCTGGCATCTGAGCGGAGCACAATCGTTGTCCACCGACTGAACCAGTTCGATCGCGACACGTTCAAACAGGTCACATCGCAGCAGGCGCTGGACATGCTCAGGCGTCGGCTCCGGGCCGTTTGACAAGCGCGCTTGTTTCCAAAGACGGCAACAAAGGCTGGGACGAATGGCCAAAGAACAGAGTGCCATGCCCGCAGTTCAAGCTGTCATCCATAGGACCGGTGCCCGGTTGCACATTGCACCTTGCACGTTGCACCTTGCACGTTGCACGTTGGACGTTGAGCGTTGAGCGTTGAACGTTG
>JARYMD010000310.1 GCA_029907285.1 Verrucomicrobiota bacterium
CAATGATGCTCGAAAAGAACAGGAGGGCCTTCGGCGGCTCCCATACCTCGTCTGTTCACCGACGATGGAACTGGGCGTGGACATCGCCGATCTTGACCTTGTCCATTTGCGCAACGTGCCGCCCACGCCGGCAAACTACGCCCAGCGCAGCGGCCGCGCCGGCAAATTTTGATCGCGCCTTTGACCGCTGGCGCGAGCTGTACCGCGCAGCCACTCGGCAAATGCAAGAAGCACAGATGGCGCTGCGCCGCGCACGCGACCGCGACACACAAGCCCAGGCAAGGCAGCGCGAAGAAGAGGCTTTGTGCCAGCTCAATCTGCTCCGGCAGATTTCGGTCAACAAAGAGGAGAGCGACTTTTATCCTTACCGTTACCTCGCGAGCGAAGGTTTCCTGCCGGGCTACAACTTTCCGGCCCTGCCTGTGCGCGCATGGGTGCCTCGCGGAGACGGGGAGTTCATCGCCCGTCCGCGCTTTCTGGCTTTGCGCGAATTCGGCCCGAACAACGTCCTTTACCACGAGGGCGCAAAATGGGAGGTCGTCAGTTTCCAGTCACCGCCCGGCGGGCTGGAGGAGCGGCGCAGCCAGAAACGGCTGTGCCATGCATGCGGATGTTTTTGTGACCCGGCGCTCGACCTCTGCCCGGTCTGCAACACCCACTTTGATCCAACAAACAGCGACCTGCTTGTCTTGCTCGACCAACCCAATGTGCGGTGCCGACGCCGGGAGCGGATCACTTGTGATGAGGAGGAACGGCGCCGGCGTGGATACGACCTGCGCGTTGCATGGCAATTTGCACACGAACCGGGAGGTTCACTGCGCCGCCGTGAAGCAGACGCATTGGCCGGCCAAACGCCCGTGCTCCGGCTCGTTTACGGCCCGGCAGCCACAATTCTGCGGATCAACCATGGCTGGCGCGGAGCAGCCACGCCCGGTTTCCTCGTGGACATGGAGAACGGCGAAGTGCTGAATGCCCCACCGCCCGCCGCTGGCCCAATGCCGCGCCAACGCCGCTTGGAACGACTGCAACTGGCCGTGCAGTCCACCCAAAACATCCTGCTGGTTCGCCTGCTGCGCCCTGAGTTGCGCAACCCGAGCATCGAGGCAACCCTCCAATACGCCTTGAAGCGTGGCATGGAACAGTTGTACCAACTGGAAGAATCTGAGCTGGGCGTCGAGCGCATCGGCCGCGATGACCAGCGCGCTCTCTTGTTCTACGAAACCGGCGAAGGCGGCGTCGGCGCACTCAGCCGCCTGGTGGATGAGCCGGACGCCGTAGCCCGCCTCGCCCTCGAGGCGCTTGTCCGTTGCCACTTCGATGAGGATGGCAATGACAAGTGTCCTTCTTGCCTTGCAGCCTGCTACGAGTGCCTGCTGAGCTTCGGCAACCAGTTGGAATCATTGCTTCTTGATCGCCACCAACTCAGACCGCCTCTCTTGGACCTTGCCAAAAGCCGCACTTTCCCTCGCATCAACGGCCGCGACTGGCACGCCCACTTGGAATGGCTGCGTTCACTGACCGATTCACGCTCCGAACTGGAACGGCGTTTTCTCGATGCACTGGCAAATGGACGTCACCGTTTGCCGGATGAAGCCCAGAAACCGATCCCAGAACCGCGGTGCATCGCAGACTTCTTTTTCAGTCCGAACTGCTGTGTGTTCTGTGACGGTTCTGTTCATGACGACCCGGCACAAAAGGCCCGGGATAAAAGCATCCGCACCGAACTGATGAGCCGTGGTTACAGGGTAATCAGCATCCGTTACGACGACGGACTGACGCGGCGGTCGAGATTGCCATCGAGAGCCGTGGTTACAGGGTAATCAGCATCCGTTACGACCGCAGTATTGCTGGTCAGATCAGCCAGTACCCTGAAGTGTTCGGCAAATGAACCGTCGTATTTCGATTGGATAGGAATTCGAGTGTATTCCAATCCAGTACAACGCTGGCGATTCCACCCTCTGAGTTGAGCGCTGTGAGTTCAACCGCGAAAAACGCGAAAAACGCGTTGTGATAAACAACCTCGCCGGACCACGCTCCTCCTTGACCTGCCACATCTGAACCGCAAAGGACCCCGAATAGATGCGCTTCCTGCATTGGCCTCTTTTCGTCCCTTTCTGCCAACAGAAAGAACCGAAAGAAGGCGAAAAAAGCGGTGGCAGAAAAATGTGTGGCAGAAAAATGAGGTGCGAAACAACCGCCGAGGTCGTGTCGGCGCGCTGGAAACAGCAACGCCGCCGGGAGCGCGGCCGTCCCCGGTCGCATCAACCCGACGACCGATGGTGCAGCCCGTTGCGTTCACACAAGTCCTATGCCCGAACACTCACCGGCTGGGTGCGGCGAAGAATCGCCGCGCTCCCGCAGCGCGTTGGAGCAAGCAACGCCGCCGGGAGCGCGGCCGTCCCCGGTCGCATCAACACGACGACCGGTGGTGCAGCCCGTTGCGTTCACACAAGTCCTATGCCCGAACATTCACCGGCTCGGTGCGGGCAAGAATCGCCGCGCTCCCGCAGCGCGTTGGAAACAGCAACGGCGCCGGGAGTGCGGGCCTTCAGCCCTTACTGTCAATGATTTGGCTCAGTGCCTGGGGCTTTGCCCCGGGCTGGTATAGAGCGGGCCTTCGGCCCTTCTAAATGCTTGCGGACTGGCGACGGTGATTACAATGGAAACTCCTCTTGTTTTTCCCCGCCCCCTGGCTCCTGACCCTGACTCGTGTCCCTTGACCGTGTGCCCTGTGCCGTCTCGCAGGTCCATGGTCTATGGTCTATGGTCTATGGTCTTTAATTCAGTGACAGGCACGATGTCGATCAGGTGGATTCCGGGCCGCTGTGGTTCAGACGGCGATCACTCCAGCTTGGAGCTGGAAACGTGGTTCCCCACTGACGCAAGTTGCTCGATTGTGATTGACGCTGCGGTTGTGCGTTCAGCCTCCAAAATCCGTTCGTATTCGCGGCGGACAACATCGCGGCTGTCGTCTTCGCGCGTTGCAAGATCGAGGCCGCGTCCAACTCTGACGGCATGGATAACGTCACCCGCAGTTATGCGGCCTGGCGGGCGTGCCGGCAGGAAGGCCGGTTCCCCACGCCCAACCTCTTCGAGCAGCCTTGCATCGACAAGGACAGCGAGCAATTGACTTGCCAGTCTGCCCGACACACCGACTGCATCGGCGAGGGCTGTGAGAGTTGGAGCGGGTTCGCCCCGCAGAAAGCGGGTGGCGATTGCTGTCATAAGGCGTAAAGCTATAAATTCCCTGCTTTGCTGGCTTACGATTTCCGCCTGGCGCTCCTGCAGATAGGCGCGGCGGTTCTGAAATGCATACGCCACCTGCGCACCAAACAGCAAGATCACCCATGCAAAATACAGTCCGACCATGAAGACTGGAATCATGCCGAGGCTGCCGTAGATTTTGCTGTTTGTTACAACCTGGGAAACATACAGCACACTGAACTCGCTGTTCAATTGCCAGAGGCAACCGCCGACAACGCCGCCCACAAAAGACGCATTCCACCGGACCTTGGTGTTTGGCATCAGATTGTAAAACACCGCAAATGCGGCGCTCCAGATCACGTACGGCAACGCCACCATGCCAAGCTTGAAAACGAAAGCGCCTGCCACCCCAAAACTCGACACAAACCGCTTGGTCGCCTCAAAATAGGGCCCGCTGGTGAGTGCAATCGTCACCGTCAGAAGAATCGGCCCCAAGGTCATTGCACCCCAATAATAAACCACTCTTGTGAACCAGCTCCGACCCCGCGTTACTCCCCAGATGTCGTTGAATGTGTTCTCGATCCTGCTCAGCATGCTGATGGCCATCGAGATGAGCGCAATAATGCCCGTGACACCAAGGCTGCCACTGCGAATGTTGCCAATAAACTCCTTGATCTGCCGGGCGAGTTCCTGACGCCGCTTTGCGTACTCTTCGGGATCGATCAGAGTTTTGCCCGGGGCGCGCGCAGAGTTGGCGGCCGTGATGCCATTGGCCGCAGCATTGCCTGACCCGTCCTGTCGCCGCAGCACGGCGCCCTTGGAAGGCACGGCAGCAGGCGTGAGTCGTTCCGCGAGCGAGTCTATAAACTTGATAATTGGTTCTTCGCCCTGGGTCTTGAGCAGTCCTGCCGACACGCTGATGACCACGGCAAGCATCGGGACCATGGCAAGCAAGCTCGCATAAGCGAGCGAGGAAGCCCGCATTGGGCACCGGTTCCGGATAAAGCTGCGGCATACCAATGCCCAAAAATGAATGAACCGCTGGAACTTGGACGCCCGGGTGTCCTCCCGCTGTGCCATCCCGGAATCGTCCAAGGCGATCCGCGCTTCTTCCTCGAGTTTTTTGAGTCGGTTTACGGCGTCGGTGCCCATGTGGGGGCAGATTACCAAAGGTGGCGGCCGCTGCAAGCGCTCTCACTTTGGGCTTTGCCGGACCCTGGTGGTGGAATAGAGTCGGGCCATGGCTAGAAAGGGAACAGCCATGAGTGATTCGGGCCGCGGCGGAAGCGACATACTGGGCATTGTTCTGGTCAGTTTGTCCATCTTGCTGGCGGTCGCGCTTTTCACTTATGACAAGTCCGATCTGGCCATCAATCGCGATCCGCCGAATCTCCCAACGCAAAACTGGATCGGCCGGTTTGGTGCCACGGCTGCGTACGGTTTGTTCTTCACGTTCGGTGCCGCGGCTTACCTGCTGCCGGTTCTTGTGCTGGGGTTTGGACTTGCCCAGTTCCTGGAATCGCTCGGCTACCTGCGCCGCCGTTGGCCATGGGCAATCCTGTTGGTGTTCGTATGCGCGGGTGCGCTTGATCTTGGCACGGACCAGTCCGTGCTCGAAAGTCTGGCAAAGCGACAACCAACGCCGCAGGCCGGTTTTCTGGAGCAGCTTGCTCTTAATTTGAACGTCGGAAGCGCCGGCGGCGCTCTGGGCGCCAACCTCAACCGGTACATCTTCGGCTACTTCGGCAACGTCGGTTCGATTATTCTGTTCACGACTTTTTGGATAATCGGGCTTTACGGGCTTACCAATTTCCGGCTCGGCGACTGGGTGCGCAGCCTGCTGCAGCGCCCACAACCAGCCGAGATTCCGTTGAACGACGAAAAAGCCCTTGAACGCCGGGCATCCGAACTCGAACGTGAAGCCAAACGTCTCCAGGCCGAACTTGAAAAATCTACGGACACAAGAGCTCCGGAACCCGAAGAACCGCCAATATCAGAACCTGCTCCAAAACCTGGTCTTGGCCCTGATCTGCGGCCTGTGCCAGAACCAACCGTCCGCGACCTCAGTGTGCCACAGGTCAAGCGCGGTGAGGAACGGCAAGGCGCAAAACAAGCCGAATCCAAAACAAAGCAACCTGAGGAAATCGAACCCGAAATTGACGAGGTAATTCCCGCAAAGGAAGTGTCCGCAGCGGCGCATGAGCCAGCCTCTGAATCCCCTGCAGCCACGAAGAGTGCAGTGCCCGCAGCCGAACAAGTCACAGAA
>JARYMD010000311.1 GCA_029907285.1 Verrucomicrobiota bacterium
CTCGAGGTGCACAGGGTATGGCACCGCATGGGAGGCAAGAGCACATGCACAATGCTTTACGGGCATGTGGAATCGTGTGCGGACCGGGTTGATCACTTGCGTCGGCTGCGCGAGCTGCAGGACGAGACAGGAGGGTTCACCGGGTTTGTTCCATTGCCGTACCAGCCCGAGAACAACGCGTTGCCGGTGTCGAAGCCGCCGACGGGTTTTGACACGCTGCGCACAATTGCCATCAGCAGGTTGTATTTGGACAACATTGATCATGTGACGGCCTACTGGGTTGGGCTTGGGCTGAAGCTTGCGCAGGTGGCACTGAGTTTCGGCGCCGATGATCTGCATGGGACAATCCACGAGGAACACATTTTCCACATGGCAGGCTCAACGTCGCCGCAATCTCAAACCGTGGCAGCGATGATTCGCGCCATCAGAGAGGCGGGTCTGGAACCCGTTCAGCGAGACACCTTCTACAGGCCGATGGATGACAATCGAAGCCCGGAGCCGACGCACGGGGGGCGGCGCTTCTGACGCCCTCGATGTTCTGAAACGCAATCTGGCCACCGGATAGTCCGGCGCAGGTCTTTCAACATCACAAGCAATCCGGAAATTCACGATGATGGAAAAACCAGGCAATGATCATTCACGCATTGGGTCGGTTCCGTATCTCAACGCGCTCCCGTTGACACGCGGACTTGAAAGCGAATTGCGATTTGGGACCCCGGCACGCCTCGCAACGTGGCTGCGGGACAACAAAATTGATGCTGCGCTCGTAAGCGTGGTGGAAGTACTCCAGACAGGACAATACGATCTTCTTGATGGGATTGCGCTGGCTTCGGACGGCCCGGTGTTGAGCGTGTTGTTGGCGCACAGGGTGCCTTTGGACAAGGTGACGGTGGTTTATCTGGACCCGGCTTCGCTCACAAGCGCAAGCCTTGTCCGCGTGCTGCTGGCCGAGCGCGGACTGCATCCGGAAATGCGGGTTCTGCCCGATTACCGGTTGACCGGCGACCTCGAGGCAGTGCTTCTGATTGGCAACAGGGCTCTTGATTTTGTTTACGGGCCGCACACGCACAACGTGTTGGACCTTGGTGAGGCGTGGCGCGAGCTGACGGGTTTGCCGTTTGTTTATGCGGGATGGGCCCTGCGGCGCGGCATTGACCAATGCCGGTTGTCAAAGCTGTTGCGCCAGGGCCACGCAAATGGAACGGCCGAACTGGACCAAATAATCGCCGAGTATCCGAGGTACGATGCCGCGTTCCGGGAAAGGTACCTCCGGACATGTATGAAGTTCGAGTTGGGCGATGCAGAGAAAGCCGGGTTGGCAAGGTTTGGTGAGTTGTTGGTCAAGCATGGGCTTGGGCCTGTGCATCAGCCGCGTTTTGTTGACTGACCGATCTTGCCATTGGGAGCCGTTGCGGCCACACTGCGGTTGGTCAGCGATGCAATTCTGCTTGCCGGGACGAAAAGCGATGGCAGGCGGCCGTCGCACCCTTTCAAGTCCATGCTCGAAGGCGTACGAAAAGTGGTGAACCTCGACACGGTGTTGGACTCGCCTTTGCCGCGGTCGTACACAAAGTTTGTCGGGCGATGGTTGCTGCACCTGGTAGAAACGGTTCGGCAGGTGGGTGCGTTTGCGCTGATCAGTTTGGGTGTGATGGTGACGCGTTGGAACAGGGCAAAGACAGTCATCAACCCGCTGATTGCGAATCAAATCGCGTGGTCAGGGATCGGCCAGCTCCCGATAGTGACTTTCCTTGCGTGCGCACTTGGTTTTGCGGTCATCGGCCAAACAGTCGCCCTGCTGAGCCGGGTGGGAGCGCAAGATTTGATCGGGACCGTCATGGTCACTGTTGTTGTGCGTGAACTTGGTCCGATCATTACCGCCGGGGTTGTGCTGTTGCGGGTTGGGACAGCGACTGTGATTGAGCTGGGCACGGCGCGCGCTTCGGGCGAGGTGGAAGCCCTCGAAGCGCTGGGGATCGACCCTGTTCACTATCTTGTGGTGCCACGAATGATTGGCATGGCGACAGCGGTTGTGTGCCTGAGCGCGTACCTCATTGTGGGAACTCTTTTCAGCGGGTACATGTTCGCTTTTCTGCAGGATGTGCCGCTGGTCCCGGGCGAGTATTTCAAGCAGGTTGTACTTGCTCTGCGGTGGGAAGATTTCGTGTTGCTAACCCTCAAAGGTGTGATGTTTGGGCTGATTATCGCGACGGTGACATGCTTTCACGGGCTCGCCCGACCGATTCAATTGACGGAGGTTTCGGTTGTTGCCACGCGCGCGTTGCTGACAAGCCTGATACTTTGTGTCCTCGTGGATGCTGCTTTCCTTCTCGTCTATTTGTTGATGTGATTGTGTTGATGTGATTGGAAAACTGGACCAACCATGCTGCCCTGCGGGAAAGATGACGGCAACTGCTGCCAGGATCGAACTTCGCGGAGCCGACATCGCTTCGGCTGAAAACCCGGGAAAAGCCGTTGTAGTAGGCGTCGATTGGGCGGTGCACACCGGCGAGTTCTGGGTGATCAGCGGCTCAACGTGGTCCGGAAAAAGCCGGTTGCTCGAGACCGCCGCAGGTCTGACCCCGCCCCTTCGAGGCACTCATCTGCTTTTCGGCCAGCCCCTCGCAAAGGTGCCGGCAGACATAGCGGCTGCTCTGCGACGCCGCGTCGGATTGGTTTTTCCGGACGGCGGCCGGCTGTTTCCGCGGTTGACGGTGGCGCAAAACATTGGGCTGCCGATCTGTTACCATCGGGAGTGCACCCTTGACGACGCGGCGCCTCGCGTGGAGCAGTTGCTGGCTGAAACGGGTCTGGCAGCGTACGCGAACTGGCCTCCAATGGGATTGAACAGGAGCTATCGCCAACGGATCGCGCTGGCACGAGCGCTGGCCATGCAGCCGGAGGTGCTCTTGCTGGATAATCCGTTTAGCGGGCTTGACGTGGGCCATTTTGCATGGTGGTTGGAGTTCCTTGGCGCGCTCCTGTCAGGTCATCCACTTCTTGGTGGCACGCAAATCTCGGTTGTAGTTGCGACGGATGATGTTCGCCCGTGGCGGTCCGCGGCGAACCGGTTTGCCACAATCAAGGACAGCCGGTGGGCTGTGCTTGACGCGACATCCGAGACCGGGCCGACTAGCAACCCAAAGTTTTCTTAAATGCTCGCAGTCGAATCCAAACTCAGATAACGTCGATCTCAGTTGCAGGACCTTACGCCACAACTTCGAACCCGGCTCAGCCGCGTCGAGCGGGCAGTGGGATGTTTCGTCCTCATAGCGACGCTCCTGTTGGCAACAGGTTTTTCTTATTACGTCTATCACACCGCCAAGAGAAAAGGATGGTTCGACATCAAGGTTTCATATTGCACAACCCTGCCATACAGTGCCGCAGGACTCCGAGTGGGCGACCCGGTCAAGTTGATGGGGTTCGACGTCGGCGAAATCACCCGCATCGATACTCAACCACCAGAAGATATCTTCAACGTTTACGTCGAATTCCGAATACGAAGCCCGTACTTTGGCTACCTTTGGACCGAGGGCTCGCGCGCACGCGTGTTGCCAAGCGATTTCATGGGCAACAGAATCCTCGAGGTAACCAAGGGCACAAACGGTGTCCCAACCCACCTTACATGGGAAATCCGCGAATACACCGTCCGAGACGCCCTCGAGTTCCCCGAGCCGCACCGGAAAGCATTCTTGAATGCCGTCAACCTCCCGGACCAAACAAACAACATCGTTCCTCTTCAACCCATCGACCGCGACCATCTCCAGCGGCTCGCCGAGGCAGGCATTGACAGAATCAAAGTCGTTGACCGCGCCGCTGAAACCAAACAGGTAACTGCTGTCTGGAGCGTCATCTCAAATTGCTACCTGCCCTACAGCCCGAAAGCGAACCCCTATTGGCTCCCACCCGACGAAGCGCCCGCACTCACCGAGCGCCTCGACATAATGTTGCAGGAAATCGACAGAAACCTGCCGTCGTTCTTCGCAATGACAAATCAGTTGACCGAAATCCTGACCAACGCCGCTCTCCTCACCGCACACGCCGATCAACTGCTCGTACAGTCACAACCGCTTCTCACCAATCTCACCACAATCAGCGCCATACTCACAAACGCCGAGGGCGGCCTTGGCCGATGGCTGCTTCCACCCGATCTCTACGCTCAAACGCTCACAACTCTCTCAAACGCGAGTGAAACACTCACAAACGCCAGCGCAATGCTTGTAACTGCCAATACAAACCTCGGCGCTTTAATCGCCCAGCTCGAGCAGCCACTGCAGAATCTCTCGACCATCATCAGCAACCTCAACCTGCAAGTGCAGGCCAACACAAACTTCGTCACAACCTTGCACGCGCTTGTGGCCCACACCGATGACCTCATTCAAGGGCTCAAACGCCATTGGTTGTTCCGAGGGGCATTCAGGGAAAAACCGACAAACGTGCCCCCTGCAAAGCCAACAAGCTCACAAAGCCGCGATTCCAAAGGCGCAACCAGAATGCGCGAGTTGACCCGCTGAACCCCGCGGATACACAGAAAGTGTCTGGCGTGTCACTCTACCGATACATCAGGAACCACGCGCACTCCGGCACTTTGCGTGTGGACGCTAAGTGAACACACGCCGATGTACTGATGTGCTCTGAAAACCACACGAGGTCTTCCGCGTTTACGCGGAACCGAGAAAACTGTCTGTCACAGCTCCGCCGCGCCAATGATGGCACGCCCTGCCGTTCATGAAACCTTGCATGAGGCATGGCGGGCGCTGCGCGCACACCACAAACAAAGTGTCTGTCCCGAATGGCGCTTGGATAAGGCCTAAAACTCTCTTGGCCAGCCGTTTGCGACGAGGGGCGTCGGGCAAGGTTCGAAAGAGTATTTGCCGGGATACTCTCTCCATTTCGGCAACGATCTTCCAAAGTGTGCGGTAGTTGCTCGCCGCCTGTGGACGCCGACTCAAGGTCGTGCGACAGCACAGCCTCCACCATCTCGAACAGCTCTTCGGCGCGTACTTCCCCGGCTGGCTGCCGGCCCCAACCGACCAAGGGCCCAACGGCCGGGAGCGGGTCTTTTCCTTGCGCCGCACCTTCTGGGGTTTCCTTTACCAGGTGCTCCATCCCGGTTGCTCGTGCCGCACGGTGGTCCGCCAATTCCAGGCCCTCTTCACGCTCCATGGTGGCGGCCAGGTCGATGAAAGCACCAGCGCCTATTGCCAGGCTCGCCTGCGTCTGCCCTTGGAGCTCCTGCAACGCCTCCGCCACGCCGTCGCCGCCCATGCCGAGCGCCTCCTGCCCCAGACCCAACAACGCTGGTTGGGCCTCTGCCCTAAAGTCATCGACGGAACCAGCGTGAGCCTCCCCGACACCCCGAAAAACCAACGGGAGTTGGTGGCCGACCTGCTCCGAGTGATCGCCCTGGATCAAGTCCCTGAGCGCCCAGGCCGTGGTGAACC
>JARYMD010000312.1 GCA_029907285.1 Verrucomicrobiota bacterium
TAGCTCATTGTCAACAGAAAAGTGTCATCCACACACATTTTTTTCATCCTTTAACAAGACCAGGCGAGGATCAGGGAGCCTGGCACCATATCAAGTCAGCGCGAATTTCCGGACGGAGAGGTGCAAATGATGTTGTTCTCGGCGTCGAGCCACAGGGTGGCGGCTGCGCGTGTTTGCTTGCGCGCGAGACGTTCCAGGTAAAAGAGCGTTGGTTCTGCGATGTGCTGGTTGTTCAGGAAGGGCTCGGTGTAACGGATCGCGCCGTATTTGGCCTGATTGATGTGATGTTGCTGGCCGACGTGATCGTTCCAATCAACGCCTTCGGTCAGGAAACCGTACGGGCCGTAGTGGTGTTTCGCAATGGCGCGCAGGATCGTCAGGCCGTCCAACTCAAACCGTTTCGCTCGGGAAGCATTCTGGCGTTTCATATCGGCCGCGGCTTCGAACAGCGCAAGAGCAGCTTCCGCGTTTTCCCAGAGGTAGGCGGTGTCCCATGATTTCTCCATGTACAGGAGTCCCTTGGTGGCAACGCCGTTTCTGTCCTCGCACATCTTGAACTGGTCGAGACCGGCGAGACACTTGTCGTAAGCGAACCGCCTGATGTTTTCATCGTTGAGGACGCGGGCAGCGAGCAGCAAGGTGCGGAAAGCCACCGAATAAGCCACGTTTTCATGTGGGTCGTAAGTATCGTGATTTATGCTGCCGAAGATGCCGCCTTGGCGGATGAAGACATCGGCCTTCTGGCGGACAGCTACGCGGTAATCGGCCAGCTTGCGATCGGTGAGGGCGGCATTGAGCTGCAGTATGAAAAGGCCGTCGGCGGAACTCTGCCAAAACCTGTCTTGTCCGCCGTCCGGCGACATGCGCCACACTTTGCCGTGGGGCGTTGTGCGGCGGGGGAACCATCCG
Organism: Verrucomicrobiota bacterium; assembly: GCA_029907285.1. GTDB lineage: Bacteria > Verrucomicrobiota > Verrucomicrobiia > Limisphaerales > J093 > JAAYVR01. The sequence goes on from JARYMD010000312.1 coordinate 910, forward strand.
TTGGGGACGCGTTCGACGTTGTTGTCGATCCACGCCGCTGTGCGAACGGCCATGTTTCGCATTCGGGCACGGCGCGGGTTGTTTTGCGGCAGGTCATCGGCGAAGATCAGGAGCTGATAAGCGACCTTGGCCATTGACCCGGGGCAGAACCAATCGGAGTTATGCTTGTAATTCAGGCAGAACTTGCCGGTTGTGGTTTCCCTGTATCCGCGGATCAGGCCGGTTTGCTCATCAAGGAAACCGCAGTCCAAAACGTGATCGAGAATCTGCAGTGCTTTTGTTTGCCAATCGGGCCTGTTTAGGAATCTGCCCCAGCGGTAGATTTCCCATGCGCCGCCGATGGCGTTTGCCGCCCAACCCGGGCCTTCAAGGTTTCCGAAGTCGTGCCAACCCATCACGTTCGCTTCCGGATCGACAAAACTTGAAATCGAGACCAAATGACCGCGATCGTCGGGTTTGAGCGTGTGATAGAGCGTGAACCTCAGCGAGTCCCTGACGGAATCGGCGATAGTATAGTTTGGATTGCTGGGGACATAAAAGCGGTTGGTGTCACTAATTTGTTCGCCGGCGCGGGTTGAACCGCATCCAAGCAAGAGCATGGACACAATCCATGCTGTTATTTTGGCGGACTCATCCGGCCGTGGCGGAAGCCGCGCGAATCGAGGTGCGGCTGTGTTTGGCTGTGTCTTGGTGGTCGTTTTCATTGGAGGGAACATTCATTGGCGATTTCTTTGGCGCAAGGCGAATTGAGCTGAATGGGGTTTGGCAACATTCGCATCTGTGGATGGCGGCGGGGTTATTGTGGCATTTGCCGAATAAACTCGTCCGCACGCGCGATAGAAGCGTTCATGTCTTCAATCACGCGGGCGATGTCGGCCTGAATTCTGGCCGACTCGCCCGAGAGAGCAGCCACTGCCTGTGCATTCAAGCTGTGTTTCAGTGCGAGGACGTAATCGTGCAGCTTGCGCAACACGGGGTCCATGCTTGCCTCGGTCCGCTTGAGCAGGCGCAACATGTCCTCGTAGCGTTGCTTTGTGTCGGTCAACTGTTGTCGGCTCATTCGGCGGAGGGAGTCAGTTTCGATCTGCTGGTTTTCCGCTTCCCACTCGGCGAACATGTCGCGAGCGACAGTTTCGACATCTTTGATTCGTTTATGCACTGCCGAAACACGGGCTGCTGCATCGTCATAATCTGATTGCAATCGGCGATAGGCTTTCTCGAGTTCACCGCCGTCAAAGCCCGTTATTTCTTTCAATCGCGTTAGGGCGTCTTTGAACTCCTTCTGAGCTTCTTGCTGTTCGTCACGCGCGGCGGCGACGCGTTTCTTCAGTAGATCGCGTTTGTAAATCCCGACCTTTTCGTATGCTGAATACATCGTACTCCGGCATGCGGTCAGAAAGACAAGTGACGTGATGACGAATCCGAAGAGAAAGAGACGCTTCATGGATCGGATGCTCGCAGGTCTGCCCGCTGCGGTCAACTTTCTGGCGCCGGACAGAAGAACGTGGGTGTGAGGCGGAGGAATCGGGAGCAGAAATATCACCGGCGGAAGATCAAGATCGAATAGAGTGCCAGGCTCGCAGTTTCACCGAAAATCAGCAAACCTGTGGAAGGTGAGGAAATTTGCGTCGTGGTAGTTGTGTGCGCCGCCCAACCCGTCGTCGTACGCGGTCCGGCAGACAGCAATTATGTCTCTGCCTTCGAAGACCCAATCGACATACTGGAATCCATGTTTGAGTGGGTCGGGGTGTTCGAGCAAAACGCGCCGCACAACCCATCGGTTCAGGTCCGGGGAAGATGTCAGGGCGAGGGTGTTGCGGATGCTGGCTGGTTTGCCTTTGGTTATGTATGGCTCAGTTACGATGCTGGCAATGCACCAGTATTGACGGGTTTCGGGGTCGAATCTGATTGTGAACTTTTTCGCGCCGCCGGGGAAATCGATGAACCCGGTGGCTGGATCAAAGCCGGCTTCGCGGCCGTCGCGACTGATTCTGACCGTGGCAACCTTTTCAGGGCAGGCCGGGGTATCGACCCTGAGCATGTTCAGGACGGTGCCGTCGGGTGCAACCACGGCATTGCCTTCGAGCCAGCCGCCGAATCCACCGTCAAGCCAGCCGGGATTGCCTGCGAGGCGATTGCTGGATCGCCAGTTTGCGGCATGGAGCAGGTCGGCATTTTCGTCGGCCGACATCATGAACGAGTTGAAATGTCTGCCCCAGCCGTCCGGGCCCATGGCATCCTCCATGGCGCGCCACAGGCGCCCGCCATGCACCACCACCGGAACGGGCGCGCAGTGATATCGGCCGTCGGCGAACAGCAACCCGGAGTTTTCGTCTTTGGGTTCGGTCCATGTGCGGCCGCCGTCGGTGGATTTGCGGATGACGGCAAAGCCGTTTTCGCGGCTTGTCCCCATCAAGTACAAGGCGCCGCGATGAAAGAACAAGCTCGACCACCATTGGCCGATGACAGTTGCGATTCTTCGCCATGTCCGGCCCTTGTCTTGCGAAGAAAAAACGTCAGTGCGGTTTTTCTCGCTGCCGGGGCCGAAGAGATCGTGGGACGCGATGTATTCGCCGTTTGGCAGAACTGCCAGTGCAGGAGAGCCGATGTACACACCCGAGGCCGCCGGTGAATGATCAATGACTGTCCCCGGGACCTCAGTGAAGCGTGGGTTGGCGGCAAGTGGGCTATGTGCTGGCGAGGTTTGCCCTGCAGCGATGGCAATGCACCAGAGGGCGGCAACGCAGGCGCACAAGAACCGCCGCGTTCTGCCCGGGGCAAATGCTGTCAGTCGCGCGTCAACTGATCTCACTCGATGATTCTCCATTCAAGGATGCCCGCCGAATAGTTGGGTTTGAGTTTCACGTCCAGACGCAGGCCTTTTGTCGCAATCGGGTCGAACTCGACGCGATTGAACTTGTCGCGTTCTATGGTGGGGGTTTTTGCGCCCGGGACCGGCTTCCAATTGCTGCCGTCCATGTACAAGACGCTCCACGATTCCGGCAATGCGCAGCCGCCGCCGGGCGTGTCGTCGAACCAGTAAACTTCAACTCCGGAGATTCTTTTGGTTTCATCGAATTCGTATTGGACCCACTCGCGTGTGCCCTTGTGATCCCACCACGTGAAACGGGGGATGGTTTGGTCATTGGAGTTGGCCGGGAGTCGCTGGTCTTTGAGGGCTTTTACAGTGTCCATCTGCCAGCAGTGGGATGCGGTGGGTTTGAATGGGAGGGAAGGGGGCGGTCCGACCCAGCGGTGGGCGTCGGCCGCGGTGCTGGCGACGGGGAACGACGCGATTCGGAGGCGCGCGGCGCCCATGGGGATGAGTGTGATGCTTTCGAGGGGTTGATCCGAGAACGCGGGGCTGTCTTGGAGTGGCGCGACCAGATCGCGCTCGTCAGCCTGCCATTCAATGATTCGGCGGCCCTTGGCGCGGAGTTCGACAGGGGCGTTTTCGGGCGTGAAAGGCATATCGTTTTCGGGCCATGGTTTCCTGATCACTTCAAATGAACGCGCGGGGTATTCTGACAGCGCCAAGCCGTAGTTCCACGGTGTGGTGGGATAAACTTCCCATGCAGGCCAACGATCCGTGCCACCGGCGCGGACCCATTTTTCCCCGATCTTGAGTGAATAAGTGAGCGGGCCGCGATCGACCGAGACGCTATTGTGGTTGTTTGTCCATGTGCGCAGCGACACTTCCATGGGCAGCGTCAACCGCAGCACATCGCCGTTTCGCCATTCGCGCTCGATGCGCAGATAATGAAGCGGGCGCGCGGATACCGGTTGCAGTTGGCCGTTGATGGCGACGGCTGGTTTCGCGCACCAACCTGGCACGCGCAAATAAAGCGGAAACCGCACCGGTTTTTCCGCGCCGAACGCCAGTTCAACGGTTTCATCGAAAGGATAATGTGTGCGCTCGGCAATCCTGATTTTTTCGCCGTTGGCGACGATGGCCTCGACTGTTGTTGGGCCGTAAAGGACGGCCGCGAGGCCGTTGCCCGGCGTTGCCATCCATGCGTGTTCGACGAGATAGGGCCAGCCGTGACCGAAGTTGTGCTGGCAGCACCGATGGCTGTAGGGATCGTAGTGGAACATTGGCCCGCAGTTTTGCACGCCGGGACATTTGTCGCCGCGATCGGATTGGATCAGATTCGGCGAGGTCAAATAGCGCAGCGCTTTGAAGTCAGCCGTGAGCGCTGCGGGGAGTGAATTGAAAGCGACGTCTTCAGTGCGGTCCGCCCAAACCGTGTTTCCTGTCACGTTCAACAAACGTTCGCAGGAGAACATCATTTCGACCATGCCGCAGGTTTCGATTGCCTGGCGCGGGTCGGTGTAACCCGGGCGGCAATTCTCGTCGCCGCCGAACATTCCGCCGGGCACCTGGCCGTACAATTGGCGGATCGTCTGCCAATTGCGCTCGGAAGCAGCGAGGTGCTTTGGGTCGCGGGATTGCAACCAGAAAAAC
>JARYMD010000313.1 GCA_029907285.1 Verrucomicrobiota bacterium
TTTGTCGGCCGTTCACCGAGCTGATTTCGACCATGGCCCGTATTCCCTGGTTGGCGTACTGGCCGCGTCCGTATCCGGTCATCGAGTTCATTTGACAGTGCAAATCCGCAAGGCTGATTGGGTGGGGGCCGGGCCGGGTCAGAACTTCAATCGAGCTGCGACTTGTTCCACGTCTTTGTCACCGCGCCCGGACAGGTTGACGATGATGATCTGGTTAGTGGCCATCTTTGGGGCGCGTTCGATGGCCGCGGCGACCGCGTGCGCTGACTCGAGAGCCGGTATGATGCCCTCTGTTCGGGCCAGCCGGAGAAAGGCCTCGAGCGCTTGATCGTCAGTGGCAAAGGTGTATTCAACTCGGCCCTTGTCACGCAGCCACGCATGCTCAGGTCCAACTGCAGCGTAATCCAGCCCTGCGGACACGCTGTGCGTGAGTTGAATTTGGCCGTGCTCGTCCTGCAAAACATAGGAGCGCGTGCCTTGCAGCACGCCCAGGGAACCACCCTGAAACCGGGCCGCGTGTTTGCCGGGAACGATCCCTTCGCCACCGGCTTCGACCCCTATCATGCGAACTGATTCGTCTTTCAAAAACGGGTAAAACAAGCCCATCGCGTTCGACCCGCCGCCAACGCACGCGATCAAAAGATTTGGCAAACGCCCTTCCTTCTCGAGTATTTGACGCCGCGCTTCGTCGCCTATCACACGCTGAAAGTTGCGAACCAGCATCGGGTACGGATGCGCGCCATACGTGGTGCCAAGCACATAGTGCGTGTTGCGCACGTTTGTGACCCAGTCGCGCATGGCCTCGTTGATCGCCTCTTTCAGTGTTTTCTGTCCTGCGTGAACCGGCACAACCTTGGCTCCGAGCATCCGCATTCTATAGACGTTCAATGCCTGGCGCTCGCAATCCACCGCGCCCATGTAAATTGTGCATTTGAATCCGAACATGGCCGCCACAGTGGCGGTGGCAACGCCATGCTGGCCTGCGCCTGTCTCGGCGATCAACCTTGTCTTCCCCATTCGCTTCGCCAGCAAGACCTGGCCCAGACAATTGTTGATCTTGTGGGCGCCGGTGTGAAGGAGGTCTTCGCGCTTCAGATAAATGCGCGCGCCGCCCAGTGAGTTTGTAAAACGCTCCGCGTAATAAAGCGGCGTGGGGCGCCCGGCAAACTCGCGCAGGTAATAGTCGAGTTCCTTTTGAAACTCGGCGTCTTGCGAAAGCCGGGTGTACTCTTTCTCGAGTTCGACCAGCGGATGCATCAGCGTCTCGGGGACGAACCGTCCGCCGTACGGCCCAAAATGCCCAAGTTCGTCAGGCAAAATCGGTGATGCTGATGTGTTCATGGCAAACTCTTGAGCAAGCGGCCTCTGTTGGCGCCGCCCATGCTGCGACTGGCAACGTCAGCCGCCGCTGGCGAGTCCGAGATTGATTTGTGCGTGTGCACCGGTGTGTTGCCGGATAGTGAGGCCAGCCGCTGACTCGCCCCGCAAAGCGGGACAGGCACGGGGATCGCCGAAAAATTCACCCGCAGCCGACGACTCAAGTCGGCGGGAGACTTGCTGTTGGCCTGAAGACTCTGCGGACTTACGTCCGCAGCTACGGGGGCAAGCTGGATTCCACCAGCCCGGCAGCGGGCCGCGCCGATTCTGCACCTGGGGCTGGCTGGGCGTCCGTTGCCAGCCCTGTTTGTCTGCATTGTTGTTGTCACCTCGATTCCGCGCGTCTCAACAGGGCTCTGGCGCGCCTGCCAAGGTCGGCGTTGCTTGTCGATTCCGCGGCTTTGCGCAGCGCCGGCAGAATCTTGTCCGCGTTGGCTTTATTGGCGTCGTCGCGCAAAATGGCCACCGAAACAGCCACAACCGCGGCGCTGGCTTCTTCTTTCGTTGCGGCGTCATCGAGGTGCGGTGCGATCATGGAAATGGAATCGGCCGTGTGTATGCTCCCAAGCGCGGCGAGTAGCAGCTTCTTGTGCTCGACACGTTCGATCAAGCTCGATGCCTGCTGGCACATTGCAAGTCGTGGTTCGGGCGGCAGTTCGGCGTTGTTGGCAAGGCCAAGGTACGCAGACAAAGCCACTGACCTGTCGGTTGTGTCAGAAGCGTTCTTGGCAAGATCAAGCAGGTCGGGTGCGGCGTCCAAGGTTTTCCATGATCCCAACGACCGGATTGCAGCAGCCCTGACCTCCGGGTTGCTGTCTTTGCACGCTTCGCGAACGGCCTTCAAGGCGCCAGGTCCGCCGATCGACGCCAGAACCCGAATTAGAGCTGATTTGGCTTGTGGCTGCGCGGCGCCAAGGCGGCCGACGATTGTTTCAACGGCCGATTCGGGCGTTCCAGCGCGGGCAACAAGTGTGGTAATTGATTCTTCGGCAGCGTTCAGGTCCGCGTTGTCAGTTGTGCGGAGCAAGAAGTTGAGAAGGTCGCCAAGCTGAGCGGGTTCACCAAGTTCACCGAGCCGTTTCAATGCGGCCGTGCGAACGCGGCCGTCGGCGTCGCCGGTTGCCTTGAGCAGATTCGGGACGGCCGATTGCATTCTGCGTCTTCCGATGAGTTGCAGGGCGGTCAATCGATTGGACGGGTTTTCACTGGCAAGCATCTTCAGAATGACATCGTCCACCTCGCGTCCGGGTATGGCGGCCAGACTCTCGCGTGCGGCTTGGGACACTTCGCGATCCGATGACCCCATCAGATCAACAAGCACAGGGACGGTTCTCGGCTGCCCGATTTGGCCGAGAGCGCGGACTGCTGCGAGTTTCGGGGCCTGCGTTCCGCTCTTTGCTATTTCAACTATCGCGGGCAGTGCTGCAGGGTCGCCGCGCTGGGCGAGCGCATTGAGCACGACAACCTGGTTGTCGGCGGGGAGCTTTGGCAGTGCATCGGTCAAGGCAGTGGTAACGCTGCTTTCTTTCAGTTCAATGGCGGTGCGCACCGCGGCGGCGAACACTATGTAATCCTCGCTTTGCAGAGATTCGCGAAGCAGGTCCAGACCGCTTTCGCCTCTGGCGATTATTGCTCCCCGCACTGCGCCTGCTTTCACCTGGTGGGGCACTGAAGTTTGTCGGCGCAAGGCGTCATACACGCGGATTGCGCGTCTTGGCCTGCTTGACTTGAGAGCGTTTTCTGCGCAACGGAACAAACCTTCGCAGACTGCGAGCCTGTTGGCATTATCAACACTGCGCAGGGCTGCCATCAAGAGCCGTTGGGCTTCGACGGTGCCGATATCGCCCAAAGCCCGTGCGGCTGCCTGCGCCACGTCGGGGTCTGGATTCGACAGGTATTCGCCGAGCGGTTTGACGGCTTCGGCATCGCGCCTGATGCCAAGGGTATGAATTGTCCCGCACAATTGCCGGCCTTTCAACTGCGGAAGCGCGTTGCGAAGGGCCGGGTTGACTTCGGGGTCTGGCATTGTCTCGAGGGCGTACCGGGCCATGTGCGACAGTTTCTCATCGGCCAGCAGCGGGATAAGAACTTCAAGGGCGTCCTTGTTTCCGATGACGGCCAGTTGGCGGCATGCGTCGGCTTTTTCCTTTTGCGATGCATCGGATTTCAAGACTGCCACCAGATCAGCGCGCGATTTCGTGACCAGCGGGGTTGGGTTCTGGGCGATCAACAGCGAAGATGCCAGCAACGTGCCCGTCAGAGCGGCGGCGGCTTTCCTTGTCATGGCGAAGTATTCGAAGTTCATGGGTCGCAAAAATGTTCGAGTTTGGCGTTAAAATTCAGAACGTGTACGGCGCGCGCATTGCGCGTGACCGCAACCGGTTTGCTTCTTCATCTCCGATGAATTCCTCTTTGACAGGATCGTATTTCACATTTCGCTTCAGCCACATGCAGATGTTTGCTGCGTGGACTGTTGACATTGAACGATGCATGACCTCGGGATTTGCCACGGTCAGCCGCCGCGATTTGATGCAGTTGAAAAAGTCGCGCACGTGGCTCATCGGCCGCTGCGTCCTGGCGATGTAATCGCTGACTAACTTGTCGAAGTCGGCAAGAAGCGATGGCGGCGAAACCTCGGGCCGCGAATAACCATCCGCGACGGACACCCATCCTTCCGGTCCGTCGAACCGCATTCCACATGACCCGTGCCAGTATTTGTCGCCGCGCGACAACACCAGCTTCACCCCGTTGGCGAACCTGCAGACCATGCCGTCGCCGGTTGGATTGTCAACGTACTCGTACTCGACCGGCGAAGTGTCGAGCAAATCAAGGCCGGCCTGTGCTTGAGCGAAGGTGTGAGCGCCCCATTCGCCAATGCAACTGGTATGGAAATCGTAATGCCCGCGCCACCCGCCGCGCGTGTATTCGGGATTGTACGGGCGCCACGGGCATGGCCCCAGCCACTGGTCCCAATCGACTTCGTCTTTTGGCGGTTCAGGCTGGCCCGGGAGCCAGTCGTGCCGCATCTCAGCCGCGTCCCACGGCGCAATGTGCGCGTACGCAGTGTGAATCTTGCCAAGCCTGCCCGACTTTGCCAGCTCGATGGCGAAAACGAAATTCGCTTCGCTGAGCCGTTGCGTGCCGGTTTGGTAAACGCGCCCATAGCGTTTGGCGGTTTCGACAACGCTCCGGCCCTCGGCGATTGTCATTGACGATGGCTTTTCGGAGTACACGTCTTTGCCAGCGCGCATTGCCCAAACCGCAGCCAGCGCGTGCCAGCGATCGCCGGTGGTGCTCAGGACCGCGTCGATGTCCGTGCGTTCAGCGAGAAACTCTCTCAGATTGTTGTAAACCTTGCAGTCGTTGTTGCCGTATCGCGAATCAACAAGACGTTTGACTGCTTCGCGCCTTGCTTTTTGAGGGTCGCAGACCGCAACAAACTGCACGTCACGCTCCGGCAACATCCACTGGAGCACGCCCGTGCCACGCCCGCCAATGCCTATCCCGCCAAGCACAATCCGTTCGCTGGGCGGGACGGCGCCGTTCAAGCCCAGCGCCGATCCAGGTATAATACAGGGAAGCCCCATTGCACCGGTTGCAACCGCGATGCGTTTCAGGAACCGGCGACGATTCACACCGTCAGCCACCAAAGACGAAGAAAAAGCAGCACCTTGCCGCACTGCTCCGGAAGAAGAATCAAATGTGCGCATGCGCGAATTCTAACACGCGGCCCCGCCGCAATGGAAGCCCCGTTTGTTTTCACTGCGGATTTCTCAGCGCCGAGCAATCCGGCCGTGAAACCTCACCGGATTGAATGCATAGGTGTGTTTGAGGAGTTGACCGGCGAAATTTCCGGGCTGCAATGCATCCTGGAAAAATTTTTAAGCCGGCGTTTGACAAATTGGGGAACATGAATATCTGTTTCGACGACCGGCAGCCTCAGACTCGCTGGCAGACGGGCTGAAGGTCAAGCACACGGGCGAGTCT
>JARYMD010000314.1 GCA_029907285.1 Verrucomicrobiota bacterium
CCACGATTTCCGGCCTGCGCCGAATTCAGAAGCCCGCGGCCGGGGCGCCAAGGTTTTCGTGCCATGGAGCCTTTGCGAGACGGTTGGCGAGTGGCATTTCTATCCAATCCGGGGCGATCCGACGCGCATTCTGGATGAGCACTGGTGCATGTCACGCTACTACACCATGAGGGATGATTATTACAAACTGCCCAAATACCCGCTGACCGGGATCAACATCACCATTGCTGATTACCACGACGGGCCGCTCGAAAACTGGACCACAGGCGCGCTGCATTTCAACGGGTCCAGCCAGTACGCTGTCTTGAAGAACGAAGATATCGAACGCCCTGTCACAATGACCATCGGCAGCCGTTCTGACAACCAAACACGGACGGTAAGTGGAGCCGACCTGGCCAACCCGCAAATCCACACATCAAGTTTCCTTGTTGAAATTTATTTCAAGACAGCAGTTGGCCAGACTGAGGCGGTCTTGGTCCAGAAAATGAACGGCGCCGGCTACGTGCTGGGAATCAATAAAGCAGGAGGTGTGACCTTTGCGACAAGTTCAAGCGGCAATACGGTCTGGGTGGACAGCCGCACACCTGTCAATGACGGCCAATGGCACCATCTCATAGCCGAGGCCGACCGCAAGACCAAAACTCTCACGATCTACCTCGATGGCAAACAGGACGCAACCGGCCCGGGTTTCGGCGGCGATGTGTCATTGGCCAACGACGCGGACCTTTGCGTGGGCGGCGCGCCCAATGGCCACTACTTGAACGGCGCAATCGATTTCCTCCGGATCGCGCGCAGCGCCTTGTCAGACTCGAAGACCACCATCGAGGAACTCTACGCTTGGGAGTTCAACGGGCCGTTCCTGTACGATTTCAATGGCCGCCGCCGATCGCCCGATGGCGGCTGCGCGGGCGCCATTGATGCGAATCCGGGACTCTGAATCGCTCATGGCCGGTTCAGAGGGTCGAATAAGGCTTTCGGCTATTCTCTTATGCGGATATTTTTGAACTCGGCCCACATGGGTTTGCCCGCATGCAGTTGGAATGCGATGATGCCTTCTTTGAGCGCCAGTTCCGGGTCGCTGTCGGTGAAATCCATTATGAGTCTGCCGTTGAGGAAATGTTGGATGTGATTGCCACGGGCGATGATGACGACGTCGTTCCAGTCGTCCAACTTGAACAGTTTCTTGAAAGATTCAGCGTCGATGAGTGTGCCGGTGACGTTTTTCTTTCCGTTTTCCCATGTTGCTTTTTCACCGACGAGGCACATTCTGCCTCGTTTGCCTCCTTCGTCGTAGATGAAGCCGGTCACATTTGGGAGGTCAATCTCGTTTCGGATTTCGTGCTGGTATCCGCGGACCACCCAATTGTTGGGCACGTTGCCTTCCGTGACGTGGCGGGATCGGTACTGAACGCCGGAGTTGTTGCTCGAGTTGCACCGGAACGAGAGCCGCAGATCAAAGTCCGCGAATGTTTGGTTTTTGAGTATCAGGAAAGTGTTGCCTTTGGTTGGCGACTGTGGAGTGGTTTCGCCGTGGATTGCTCCGTCGCGCACTGACCAAAGCCGCGGGTCACCGTCCCATCCGGTGAGGTCTTTGCCGTTGAAGAGCTGCTTCATTCCCGGGGGTTCGGGCGGGGCGAAAATGGGCGGCAAAATGTCAGCCGCCAGCGCCGAAATGCCAAGGAAAAGGCCCAGCGCGAAAAAGACACGATTGGAACGACGGACCATTTTTGCCGGGACAGGCAAACACGATTGTTTTTTGGAGGATGCCATGGCGTTTGATTTCAGTTGATGCGACATCAGACCGCGTTTTGTCGCGGGTTTGGATGCTGCCGTGTTCATTGCAGGCCAAGTATGGAGAACCGGAATTGACGGGCAAGCGAATTGCATGCGGCTGCGCCACGCCGGGCGTTTTGCGATTGACCAGAAGGTGCCAAATAAGGCTATATCCACCGAAAACGTGCCTTATGAAAGAGCGAGATGTGTTTTCCATAAGTCCTGCCGGTGAAAAATTCCCCCTGCCAAAACCGGGCGATTACAGAAAGGAATTCGCGCGACTCAGCAAGATGGCTGCACAAAACCGGAAACTGGGCCGTGAGGTTGTGGTCGTTGTTGGGCTTGGTTTTGTAGGCGCAGTGATGGCAGCAGTTGTGGCCAGCGCGCGTGACAAGACCGGCAAGCCATCCAAGTTTGTCATTGGTGTGCAACGCCCAAGTCCGCGAAGTTTTTGGAAGATTCCGCTGCTGAACCGCGGCGTGTCTCCTGTGAAATCCGAGGACCCGGAGGTGGATGAGCTGATCCAGCGCTGCGTGAAGGAGGATCGGACATTGGTTGCGACCTATAATCTGGAGGCGTTGAAACTGGCGGACGTTGTGGTTGTGGACGTGCAGTGCGACTACCTGAAAGAATCGCTTGGCAACGTTCGCACAGGCGCGGCTGACATGGAGGCTCTGGAGGCGTCAATCGCGACCATCGCAGAACACATCCAACCCGATGCTCTTGTTCTGATCGAAACCACTGTGGCGCCCGGCACAACAGAGCAGGTCGCGTATCCGATCATGAAGAAAGCGTTCGAACAGCGAGGAATCCAGTCCGATCCTCTGTTGGCCCACAGTTACGAGCGCGTGATGCCGGGTCGGAACTACGTTGCCAGCATTCGAGATTTCTGGCGTGTTTGCAGCGGCATCAATGAAGTCGCCCGCGAACGCGTTGTGCGTTTCCTCGAGAGCGTGCTCAACACGGAGAAGTTCCCTCTGACGGTTCTTGACAAGCCGGTCGAATCCGAAACGGCCAAGATTGTCGAAAACAGCTACCGCGCCACAATCCTTGCGTTCCTGGATGAATGGTCGGTGTTCGCCGAACGCAATGGTGTGGACCTGAAAAAGGTGATCGATGCAATCAAAGTCCGGCCGACACATTCAAACATTATTTTCCCCGGACCGGGCATTGGCGGGTACTGTCTGCCCAAGGACGGAGGATTGGGAATGTGGGCTTACGAGCACATTTTTGGGTGGAACGATGACATATTCAGAATCACTCCAATGGCCGTCGATATCAACGATACGCGGTCGCTACGCCCTCCGCAGCTTGTGCGGGACGCGCTTCGCAACATGGGCAAACCGCTCGCAGCGGCTGATGTGTTGATTCTGGGCGCGTCCTATCGCGAAGACGTGGGTGACACGCGCTACAGCGGGTCGGAAATCATCGTGCGAAAACTGGCTGAGATGGGCGCCAACGTGCATGTTCACGACCCGTATGTTGAACATTGGTGGGAATTCGAGGCGCAGGACACTTACCCGCATCCCGGCTACAGTCTTGCGCGATTCTTCCATCGGCAGGATGGACTGAAGAATTTGCGTGTGCAGCGCGACCTTGCGGCCGCGCTCAAAGACATGGACGCCGTCGTTCTGGCTGTCCGGCACAAGGAGTATCTCGAGCTGGACCCGGAGTGGGTGGTCAAGAGCGTCGGCAAGCCCATCGCCATTGTTGATTGCTTCTGCGTTTTGGACGACCCCAAAATACGCCGGTATTTCGAGCTTGGCTGCGAGGTGAAGGGGCTTGGCCGGGGGCACATCCAGCGCATCAAGGACGCAGTGCGCAAGGGAAGCGCAGAATGATCCGGAATTCGGATGCATCGCGTATCCCGGGTGTTTCGTGGTTCAGCGATGCCCAAGCAGGAATAAAACTGTCTGGATGATACGTGATACGTGATGCGTGATGCGTGAATGTGGTGCCATGCGCACGGTGTGAGTGGGGCGAATGGTTTTCGATTGGCGCTGGTGGTGAAAAAGAGTTCGCGTTGACGAAAGGAGGCACTACGAACCGTGGCGGTTTGTAGTCCGATTTTCGCCGGGGCCTTTATTGTTGTCGGTAAATGACTATGCCCTCTCGATCAATTCTTTCGAGGAGAGCCGGGCTGGTTGTGCAATCCAGTCGGAGAATGTCGAGTTCGTAAATGATCGGCGCGTTGTTGAGCGCCTCGCAGACATTGGCCCACTCGCTTGGTGTCGAGGAGGGCGCGGAGATGGCGAGGTCGATATCGGAATTGCGTCGCGCCGTGCTGGTGGCGCGTGAACCGAACAGCCTGACTTCGCGCACAGTGGGGAAGCGGCGGAAGATGGCGCGGAGTATGTCGAGGTCTTTGGTTCTGAGTTGCACGGCGTCAATCCCACGGGAGGGTTTGAATGCGTTGGGCCATGCAGTTCAGAAGCGGTGCGTAAGCGTCGCGGATGCGTTGGCAGATTCCTTGCGCGAGCGACTCATCGTATGCATGGCTGGTCAGGTTGCGGTCTTCGAGCATCTGCAGCCAAACGTCTGCTTCTTCCGGTGTTTCGATGAGACCTTCTGAAAAAGCTTTCTTGAGGGTGGCACGGGGGCTGCCGCATTCAAGGCCGAGATGTTGCAGGTAAAGCTGAAGGCACTTCCAAGTGAGTTCGAATGTGAATTCGAAGCGCTGAATGATTGCGTCGCGAAGAATTGGCGTCTCCGGCTGTGCGACGGCCTCCTGCAACCTTGCGTTTGCATTGCGAACCTCAATCTTTCGCTCGGTGAATCTCTCTTTGCTCATGATTGGGAGGTCTGCTGATCAGCGACAACATATTTCCGAGCCCTGGGGGCTTGGCAAGTCCTCTGTCTCGACCGGCAAAGGGCGTTTCAATTCATGGCTGGAGCTGTCTCTTGTTGTTTGTCAAAGGTCCAAGCCACACCTGGTGTTTAAGCCTGCGGAAGTTGTTAGCCCCATTCTTTGGTGCATTACAAGCCAAAAACGGAGAAGCGGCGCCTGCCGGGCTGTTGTTCTCTTTGACGTTCGGTTGCGGGCGCCTTGTGGCAAACCGGCTTTCTGATGGCCGGGGATGTGCAGATGGTCTATTGTTCTGTTCACGGCATGGCTGTGCGCATTGAAGTTCTTGGGTGTGGACTGGCGGCTGCGATCGCGGTCATGATCGCGTGCAATGTTCAAGGGCGGGCTGCAGCGCCGCTGAATCAATCTGAACGTCTGCGCCGGCTGGCCCGGCTTCCGCAGGTCGAGCTGAGGTCGTCCCTCGCATTCAATCCGTTTAACGGGTTTGATTTGTTGCACGACAAACTGGCGGTGCGGCGTGAAGCCGAGAGCATGAAGCTGCGCCTGTCGGAATCTCCGGCTAACGCTATGCACTACGTGCGGCTGGGTCGCTTGTGCCATGAGATCGGGGATTCAGGGACTGCCAATGTTGCTTTCTCCACGGCGGCACGATTGTTCGAGCAGCAAAACGCCGAGAGTTCGGTTGACGGGAAGGTGCTTGCGGCATACGGGGAAGCAATTGCCGGCGCCAGACGAGCCGATGACGCCGAACGAGTCCTGCGCAGGTC
>JARYMD010000315.1 GCA_029907285.1 Verrucomicrobiota bacterium
GATTCTTCCGGTCCAACAACAAGTCCCCCGCCGACTTATGTCGTCGGCTACGGACGAGTTTTCGGTGCCCCCGTAGCCGTCCCGCTCTGCGGGATGAGTCCGCGGGATTCTTCCGGTCCAACAGCAAGTCCCTCGCCGTCGGCTACAGGTGAATCTTTCCAGTGAGACCGCAACTCCACACCTCAGTCCGCAAAATCTGCATCTTCTCCTTGCCAAACCATGTCCTGACAGCATTTACTGGCGCAGCCATGCCTTTACCAGCGGACTATCACATGCACACAAAGCTGTGCCGACACGCCATAGGCGAGCCCGCACAGTACGCTGCCAAAGCAATTGCAGTCGGCCTTAGCGAAATCGGATTCTCAGATCACAGCCCCATGCCAACAGACGGGTTCGACGACTGGCGAATGCGATTGTCCGAACTGGACGAGTACGTCGAACTCGTCACACGCGCGCAAAAGGATTTCCCAGCGGTTCGTATTGCGCTCGGACTCGAAATCGATTTCCTGCCTGGCCATGAGGATTGGATTCGCGACCTGGCCCGCAGGCACAACTGGGATTACTTGATCGGCTCGGTCCATTACGTCGAGCCCGGGTGGGACATCGACAACCCCGCCAAAATCAGCACATGGCACGATCGAAACCCAGCCGAGGTTTGGGCAGCGTACTTCGATCGCCTCAGCAAGGCAGCAGGTTCAGGCCTGTTCGACATTATAGGCCACGTTGATCTCTGCAAGAAATTCGGGTTTGTCCCCGAAAGCGATTTCATGCCACAGGTCCACGGATTTCTTTCAGCCGCCGCCCGTGCGCGCGTCGCCATTGAAATCAACACGGCCGGCCTGCGCAAACAGTGCCATGAAATCTACCCAAGCCGCCCAATCCTCGAAGCCGCGTTCAGGCTAAACATACCGATCACCTTCGGTTCAGACGCGCACGCGCCGGACGAAGTCGGCGCCGACTTTCCAAGTGCAGTTGCTCTGGCAAAAAACTGCGCCTACACACACACGCTGAGATTCAAACAACGCCAGCGCAAAATGGTTCGGCTCTGACCGGGCAATCTCACCTGCGTGCGGCTTTCTGTCACTCTGGCCCGGAAATCTCACCGGAATGAAGCTTTGGGTGTCTTGGTCTGGTCAGGCGGTGAGATTCCCGGGCCAGCGACGAAGCATCAATCAAGCGTCGGGCAACTTTGGTTCCGGCGACGCCGGGCTGCGAATTATGCGGGCTGGAACTGCCGTCTCCTGTCTCCTGACGCCGGTCTCAGGTCTATGGCCCCAGTCCGCCCATTAAACCGGCGATGCGCTTTCCTCAATTTCGCGTCTTCGTTGAGCCATGCTCTTGAAGAACTCATACCCTTCACGCAGCCGCCTGAAGCACACTTCCTTGTCCTCGAGCATGGTCTTGATAATCCGAAGGATCGGGCGTGGCCGGAAATACCACCGATGATAAAACCGCTCCACGGCTTCGAAGATTTGTTCTTTGCTCAGCCCGGGATATTCGAGGGTTGAATCTTGAAAGCCGGTGTCACGCACGATCTTGGTGTCGTCCTTGCGCGCGAACCATCCATTGCGTTTGGCCTGTTCGTACAACTCTGTGCCCGGATAGGGCGCCGCAAGGCTCACTTGTATGCTGAACACATCCAGTTCCTGTGCGAACCGGATTGTCTCCTCGATCGTCTCGCGAGTTTCGACCGGCAACCCCAACACGAATGTTCCGTGGACGAGCACGCCCGCTTTCTTACACGCTTCAGTAAACCGCCGCATCTGCTCCCTGGTAATGCCTTTTCTGATGTTCTTCAGTATCTGTTCGTTCCCGCTCTCGAACCCAACCAACAGCAATCTGAGTCCGCCGCTCTGCAGCTCGCGTATTGTATCGTAATCAAGGTTGGCCCGGCTGTTGCACGACCATGTTATGCCGAGCGGCGCAAGTTTCTTCGCAATCTCCCTCGCACGGGGCAGATTTGCCGTGAAAGTGTCATCGTCAAAGAAGAATTCTTTCACCTGCGGGAACAGCTCTTTCATGTAGGCCATCTCGCGCGCGACGTTGTCCGCAGACCGAACACGATACCTGTTGCCGCCTATTGTTTGTGGCCACAAACAGAAAGTGCATTTGGCCGGGCAACCCCGCCCCGTGTACAGGCTCACATACGGATGGAGCAGATACCCGATGTAGTATCTCTCGATCTGCAAATCCCGCTTGTACACTTCGCCAACCCACGGCAGCACGTCAAGATCGCCTATCAACTCCCGGTCCGGGTTGTGGTGAATCCGGCCATCCTTGTCTCTGAACGACAGCCCCGCCACCTTGTCAAGCGGGACGCCTTCGACCACCTCTTTGCAGGTGAAATCAAATTCTTTCCGCGCCACCCAGTCAATCGCCCACGATGACTCGAGGGTTTCTTTGGGCAAAACCGACGCATGCGGCCCCACAAAACCAACCAATGTCTCCGGACGCTGCTGCCTTATCGCCTCCGCAATCCGGCAGTCATTCCGCAACGACGGCGTCGAAGTGTGAATTATGACATGATCGTAGTCCTGCGCCACCTTCAGGCACTCTTCCACGCCAATGTTATGCGGCGGACAATCAAGAAGCTTTGATCCCGGCACCAACGCTGCCGGCTGCGCAAGCCAGGTCGGATACCAAAAACTCGTTACTTCCCGTCTTGCCTGGTAACGCGAACCAGCGCCTCCATCAAACCCTTCAAAACTGGGTGGACACAAAAACAACGCCCTGCTCATTTCTTGCTTTCTTCACTGACCAAAGTTTTCGTTGCCGCGCCGTTGAACGCAATTATCTCATGACCGCGCTCAAACCGCGGCGGTGTCGGGCCGAAATTGTATTTGAAATTCTTCAAATGATCTCCAGGCCGGTAATCTGTGCCAAGCGCGCCGCTTGGATCGAACCCGCAATGCACCATGCAATTCTCGCACCGCGCGTCCAAAGCCTTGCCGCTGACCCGCCCATATCGATCCCAATCGACTTTGTCCAGCATCTCTTGATAGCTCGCGTAATGTGCGTCAGTGATCAGGTAACACGGCGCTTTCCATCCCATGATGTTATAAGTTGGGATCGCCCACGCCGAGCATCTCAATTCGCGTTTGCCGGCAAGAAACTCCTGGTACACCGGTGTGCCGTAAATGACAAACCTCTTTCCCCAATCAAGGATATTGGCGAACTTCTCATGCGTCATTTCTCTTGTAAGAAAAAACTCCTCCGGCTTCCGGCCGAGCCGGGCCATAATGTCCCTTTTCGCAGCGTCATAGTCATAGCCCGGCGAGATTGTGTGACCATCCACCCCAAGCCAGGAAAGGAACTTGAACATGTCCTCGATTTCCTTCGGGTTCGTCTGCCGGTAAACGGTCGTGTTGGTAGCAACCTGAAACCCGAGAATCTTCGCCATCTTGATCGCGCGAATGCTTTCCCTGAACACACCGGGTCGTTCCACGACTGCGTCATGCGTTGCCTCAAGGCCGTCCAAGTGCAAATTCCAGTACAGCCATTTCGTCGGCCTTATAACGGTTCCAACCCGGCGTTCACCTTTCCGTACAGCTTCGGCATCCCGCTCGGGCAACAGTTTTTCGTCAACCAACCGCGCCACCAACGAATCGAGCGCCGGTTCATATATGGACGCCAAATAATCGGTGAGCTTCCGACGCATCAACAGCCCGTTCGTGCATATATATACAATGCGCCCCTGCTTCAACAGCCCGGCGACCAACTCCTCAATCCGGTTGTACAACAATGGTTCGCCCCCGCAGATCGACACCATCGGCGCGTCACATTCCTGAGCCACAGCCAGACATTTCTCCAAAGGCACCTGCTCTTTAAGGTTCGTCGAATACTCCCTGATCCGCCCACAACCAGTGCACGCAAGGTTGCACGCGTGCAACGGTTCAAGTTGCAATACAAGAGCAAACTTCTCCGTCCCCAACAGCTTGTGTTTCAGTATGTGGCCGGCGATCTTTGCCGACAACGCAAACGGAAATCGCATACGCCAAACTACCTCACCCGCCCGAGTTCATCCCCGGCAAAACATCCGCCATCGACAAAAGCAATCGTATCTTGCCCGCCCTGCCCGTTCTTGATGAACATCAGCGGCGATACACTGCCTGTCGCATCAACGCCGCCACAGCCGCCGGCAAATAATAGAACACACACCACGGCAATTGCCATCAGCCACTGTTTCACTTTAAATTTCACCAGCGCACTATACGGTACCAAGCGTCAATGGCAAATTGCATTTGTTCATACAATCAAAGCCGAGCCGCTCACCAGCAGCTCTTGCGGATCACCATCGCCCTTGTCTTCGTGCTCTTGCTTAATTCGACCGGGACGCCAGCAGACGCGAGCAGTTCCAATGAAAAGCCGGGGCCGACCGCCACCCATAGATTCGCCGCACGCGCCCGGCGTTCGTATGAAGAAGCAAAGAAGCGACTCGATGCCGCACCGACAAACCCGGAGGCCGCGTGGCAGTTGGCACGCGCGTGTTTCGATCTCGCCGAGTACGCCACCAATAACACCCAAAGAGCCCAAATCGCCAGAGAAGGCATCGCCATCAGCCGACAATTGACAGATCGCCATCCGTCCCTCGCCCCAGCCAGTTATTACCTCGGCCTGAACCTCGGGCAACTCGCCCGAACTCAAACCATCGGCGCGCTCAACACCGTCGAAGAAATCGAACTCGCATTCAAACGCGCGCTTGAGCTTGACGCCGGCTTCGATTACGCGGGCCCCGATCGTTCGCTCGGCCTGCTCTACTTCTATGCCCCGGGCTGGCCGGTCAGCATCGGCGACCGCCGCAAAGCACGCCGTCACATCGCACAAGCTGTCAAACACTCACCCGATTACCCCGAAAATCGACTTTGCCTGGTGGAAGCATATCTTAAGTGGAACGACATCAGTGCTGCCATCGACCAAATCCGCGCGCTCGAAGAGCTGCGCCCCCGCGCAAGAAACCAGTTCGCCGGTGACCAATGGGAACCTGCATGGGAGGATTGGAACATTCGCCTCGAACTCGCCCGCAAAAGACTCAAACTCGGCGATGCAAACTGACAAGCCGCGAAAATCAACCATGAATCACAGTGTCCAAGACTCACGTCCTCAAACAAACGCAGCCGCACCCAAAACCGCTCCCGGGTTCCCCCTTTCCGACTCAAATCAAAGGCGAGTATGTTGGCCCCGGTCTTGCGACAACAGGCCGGTTGCGGCCGCCACGGTGTGTGCTCTGGCACTGCTCATTTTGATCACCGCATGCCAATCAACAGATCAGCGTTCCAGTGCCAACGCATTGCTCAGAACCACATGGCCAGTGCAGAAACTCAACAGGAATCC